>DASRUK010000167.1:0-4646 GCA_035655475.1 Candidatus Nanoarchaeia archaeon | reverse complement strand
ACAAAGTTTCGAGGCTTTGACATCAATGAACAAACGTTTACTAAAACATTCGTCTGCAAAGACTGCCCTAATGTTTGCGAAGTGCATGAATCCTATGTTAATGGCGAGATATCTTCCAGATGGAACGATAGGTGCGGGAAGTGGCAGGCGATGTTGGTTGAAGTTAAGTGAGTATAGGCGAAATAAGGTAGATCATCTTAACATCAGAAAGGCATTATTTGTTGTTGGGCTTTACAAAATTTCACCTTCTGGGATTACATGCACTCGGTTTTTTACGCTATAGAAAACATTTTAAAGCGCTGACTTATCCCCTTTCTGATGGAGAGATCTCTTGGTATTTGTATCGGGGCTTCAAGCATAAAGGCAGTAGAAATCGACGATAAAGGCAATGTTCTTTCGAGCACCATAAAGAACCATGAATGCAACCCGAGAAAAGAGTTTAAGGAACTGCTTAACAAGATAAAGCTTTCTGACTATAATTATGTTGCTCTTACCGGCAGGAAATTTAAGGATCTTGTAAATCTGCCTAACATAACAGAGCCTGAGGCCACTGAGTATGCGCTTTTCCAATACCTGCAAGAGAGCGGAAAGAAGTTTGATGCCTTGGTCAGCCTTGGAAGCGAAAACTTCATGCTTTATGAGCTGGATGATCTTGGCCATATCCTTAATGTCAGGACTGGAAACAAATGCGCTTCTGGCACCGGCGAGTTCTTTTTGCAGCAGATAAGAAGGATGGACCTCAGTACTGATGAGGCTATAAAGCAGGCAAATGTGTCTGAGCCGCACCGTGTATCTGGAAGGTGCTCTGTGTTTTGCAAGAGCGACTGCACACATGCCCTAAACATCGGTGTTCCTGCAGGAAAGATAAGCGCAGGGCTTGGGGACATGATAGCTGCAAAAGTCCTTGAGCTTACAGGCAAGAAGGAAAATATCATCGGAGTGGGCGGAGTCACTAGAAACAGCTATGTGGCAAGAAGGCTTTCTGAAAAGATAAAGAATTTTTTTATTCCTGAAAGCGCTCCTTATTTTGAGGCTCTTGGGGCTGCAATCTATGCCATGAAGAACAAGGTCGCTTTCAAAGACGAGCTGATGTTTAGCGATGAAGCTGACAGCTTTACAAGGCTTCCTGACCTTAAGAAGTACACTCACATGGTCGAGTTCAAGGAGAAGAAACATGGGAAGGCTTTAGAGGGCGATGAATGCATCCTGGGACTTGACGTCGGCTCTACAACAACAAAGGCTGTCCTACTTAGAGTCTCTGATGACAGCGTCCTTGCCTCTGTGTATCTGAGGACAAATGGAAACCCTGTAAAAGCTTCACGTGAGTGTTATAAGGAGATAAACAAACAGCTCTCAGGTATAAATGTCAGTATAGCTGGGCTTGGAGTGACAGGCTCTGGCAGAAAGATAGCAGGACTTCACGGTCTGACTGATGGAGTAATCAATGAGATAATCGCCCATGCGACAGGAGCTACATATTTTGACAAGGATGTCGACACCATAATCGAGATAGGAGGCCAGGATGCAAAATATACTTATCTGGTCAATGGCGTTGCCTGCGACTATGCTATGAACGAGGCCTGCTCTGCAGGGACAGGAAGCTTTCTTGAGGAGGCCTCAAAGGAAAGCCTTAACATCAACTATCTGGATATACAAGATATCGCGCTACAGGGGAAGAATCCTCCAAACTTTAACGACCAATGTGCTGCATTCATCTCCTCTGACATAAAAAATGCTTCACATGAGAATATAGGCAGAGATGATATCGTCGCTGGCTTGATATATTCTATATGCATGAACTACAGCAACAGGGTAAAGGGCTCAAGAAAAATAGGAGAAAAAGTTTTCATGCAAGGAGGAGTATGTTATAACAAAGCTGTACCTCTTGCGATGGCAGGCATAATAAACAAGCCGATAGTCGTGCCGCCTGACCCTGGGCTTATCGGAGCTTTTGGAGTTGCACTTGAAGTAAAGAACAGGATAAACAACGGGCTTCTTAAAAAATCAAGCTTTGACCTTATCGAACTTACCAATCGTGAAGTAGCATATGAAAAACCCTTCATCTGCCCTGGAAAGCCTGAGAACTGTGACAGAGGTTGCTTGATAAATGTAATAAAGATCAACGGCAAAAACTATCCTTTCGGCGGGATATGCAACAAGTACTATAATATGATGCATAATATCTCTGTCGATGCTTCCCACTTGAACCTGGTCGAGAAGCGCCAGAAGATGTATTTTAAAGAAGAGAAGAATGAAGGCGCTAAAACAGTAGGAATAATAAGAAGCTTTTATGTGAATATGCTCTATCCCCTTTATTTTGGATTCTTCAACAAGCTTGGGCTTAAGGTAATCTTATCTGACAAGGCTGATCCTGAAGGGATGCTGATGACTGCATCGTCTTTTTGCTTTCCAGCACAGATAGCGCATGGTATGTTCATGGATCTTGTAAAGAAAAAGCCTGATTATATATTCATGCCACATGTCACTGAGCTTTATGTAAAAGGAAGCAAGATGGAAGGGCCAGAAAGACACTGTGCATGCTTGATCGGACAGTCTGAGACTTATTACATACAGAGCACGTTCCGTGATGTCTCTGCTAAGATAATCAGCCCTGTGCTCAACTTCAGCAAGGGATGGGGGACTATGGAAGAGCAGTTTGTAAAGGTCGGAGTGGACCTTGGAGTTACACCTGAAAAGGCTAAGCAAGCATTCTTGTCTGGAGTGATGAGGCTTAATGAGGTTAATTCTTTCAAGAAAAAGATGGGGGAGGAAGTGCTTTCCCAGCTTGCAGCTGATAAATCCAAGATAGGGATCGTGCTTTTTGGAAGAGCGTACAATGCATTTGCTGACGAAGCAAACCTGGGTATTCCTGGTAAATTCTCTTCAAGAGGAGTCTATATAATACCCTTTGACTGCCTGGCTTTCGAGGATGAAGATAACATAGAGAACATGAACTGGGCTGTCGGACAAGACATTGTCAAGGCTGCAAAGCTTGTCAAGAGACACCCGCAATTGTTTGGTGCATACATAACCAACTTCAGCTGCGGGCCTGATAGTTTCTTGATAGGGTATTTCAGGGATATCATGGGCACAAAGCCTTCACTTACACTTGAGATAGACAGCCATTCTGCTGATGCAGGGATAAACACAAGGATAGAAGCATTTTTAGATATCGTCGACAGATTCAGGAAGCTAGGATTAAAGGAAATCCCTCCTCACAGTTATACTCCTGCAGAGGTAGTCGCAGAAAAAGGAAGCCTTAAGTTTATTGCAAGCGATGGAACCAAGTATGATGCAACCGATCCCAGGGTCAAGATGATAATACCCTCGATGGGAAGGACAACATCTGAGGCTGGAGCTGCTTTCTTTAGAGGCCTTGGGATAGATGCATCTGCTGTAAAACTCCCTGACTTTAGCGTGCTTATGGTGGGCAGAGGGAACACTTCATGCAAGGAATGTTTGCCACTTATCCTCACGACTGCAAGCCTTCTCGACCATATACAGAACAGAAAAAAAACTGATGAACTGCTTATATATTTCATGCCAACGGTGACTGGAAACTGCAGGTTTTCACAATACTATGTATTCCTGAAAAGGCTTGTTGAGAAGAAAAGGATCGAAAATGTTGCGTTCTTTTCTTTGAATTCAACAAAGAATTATGCTGGGCTTGGACCGCTTGACCAACTGGGACTCCTTAAAGGAATAATGATCGCAGACATAATGGATGACATCAAGAATGCACTCCTTGTGCTTCCTAAGGATAAGAAAGAAGCCATGAAAGTCTTTGAGACCCAATGGCAAAAGATAATCAGATCACTTGAGACCGGCGGAAAGGACATTTATGGTGTACTTAAAGATGTTTCGCTTGAGCTCTCGAAAATCCAATTAAGGTTTAATCTAGCTTCTGCAAAGAAAGTGCTTGTTGCCGGGGAGATATATGTCCGAAAGGATGAGTTTTCTTCTCAAGAAGTCATAAAAAGACTTTCGAAGAGAGACATAGTCTGCAAAAGGTCGCCTGTCATTGAGTGGATATATTATTGCGACTATATCCTTAAAAATATAAAAAGCACCAGGATAGGACTTAGGGACAATGCTGAGATATTCCTGCGCCGTATAGTCCAAAACAAGCTCGAGAGGAAAATCAAGAAGATATTATGCAAGTCAGGGCTTTATGAATATGAGGAGGTCGACATAGCCAAGGTTATGGAGGTCGGCAGCCATATAATCAATCCTCTTCTTACAGGAGAAACAATAGTCGTCGCCGGAGGATTTTTCCATGAGATAGGAAGCAAGGCCCATGGCATGGTATCAATCGGCCCGTTTGGATGTATGCCCACAAGAGTGTCGGAGGCGATACTCAGCAACGAATGCAAGATAGCCGGCAACAAACGGCTTGATGGCCTTGAAAACATCCATATCCTAAAGCAGCTGAATACGTTACCTTTCCTTTCAGTCGAAGCAGACGGCAATCCTTTCCCGCAGATAGTGGAAGCCAGGATAGAAGCTTTTGCGCTACAGGTGGAGAGGGTGTATGAGAAGATGGTAAGTATTCAGTCAGCTAGCAAATGAAATCAGATTTTCATAGACATTTTTCCCTTGCTGATTCCATGTTTCCATTGCCGACATCACATTTCCAATAAACCTTC
>DASRUK010000166.1:0-7745 GCA_035655475.1 Candidatus Nanoarchaeia archaeon | reverse complement strand
AGAAAGCTCATGGGCTGCATAAGAAATGAAAATGGCAGAAGGTTTATTGGAAATGTGATGTCGGCAATGGAAACATGGAATCAGCAAGGGAAAAATGTCTATGAAAATCTGATTTCATTTGCTAGCTGACTGAATACTTACTAAAATGGCCTAAACTCGTCTAATGCCAAGATATGCCTGGGCTAAATGACAAACTTTTTTAATCTAAATCCTTCTCTGTTTTAAATGAACATCTCTTGCATAAAGTGCAAAGGTGCAACGCCCATGCAGTCATGCGGCCGCTCCTTTTGTCCTATACTTGCAAAGTCGCAGGCGATGTTCAGGGTAAAAGACGGATTAAAAACAGACAGTTTTTCAGGCAGCTCCCCAAATGTGTTTATCGGCCATAACTTTTATCCAAACCTCTATGTGGGTATACTAAGCCCGCCGGAAAGGACAGCAGATGCCTATCTCTATGATTCTCCAAAGGACTGGGCTGCAGGTAACCTGCAGATTCCAAAGATTGTAGATTATCGCTCTTCTCTCATAAACTCAAGGTTTCGCTCGATGGTAAAAGACCAAGACAAGCTTATCTGCCTGTCGCAAGAGATAGGCATGGCATCAAGGCCGGTTGATGTAGAGATAAGCCTTGAAGAAAAACCCTCTTTTCATCTAAGCACAGACCCTTATCTTGCTCCCATGGGCCCAAATGCAAAGCTAAAGAAAGCAGAGATAACAGAAAACCCCCATATAGACACAAGGGTTGACAAAGTAGTATCAGACAGCGACCTGAAGGCAAATCAAGCTCTGACCTACCTCTACGATAAAGGTTTTGATGAAAACTTCCTCACAAAGATATTAAGCGTAGGTAATCTCGGCATAAAGCCGCAAAGGAAGCTCGTGCCCACAAGATGGTCTATAACAGCGGCAG
The DNA here is from genome assembly GCA_035655475.1 of Candidatus Nanoarchaeia archaeon. Classification (GTDB taxonomy): domain Archaea; phylum Nanobdellota; class Nanobdellia; order Woesearchaeales; family JACPBV01; genus DASRUK01. The sequence goes on along the minus strand of DASRUK010000166.1, from coordinate 6,835 downwards.
ACGACGCGATAGCAAAGCATCTGTTAACTGGAATAAAAAAGCACCCGCAGTCAGATTACCTCGCCTATTTTGGCGGCTACCTGGGAAATTACTTTCTCATCCTTTTCTTTCCAGAAGTCTGGTCTTACGAATTATTCGAAACCTATGCCCCAAACGCAGAATGGAATATGTCAGACGATTTCAACTACATGACAGATAGTGAGCCCTATGATAGCCGGAAAACCTATGCAGAAAACTGCGGCGGAGGCTATTATGCAAACCGCTTGGCAGTCCTAGAAAAACTAAACCATCTAAAGCGCCAGGCAAGCATCCTTACCCTTAGGTTTATAACTGGAGAATACGCAGTCCCTCTTGGTGTCTGGGTAGTTAGGGAAGCCTCAAGAAAAGTGCTAAGCAATAGGCCTATCGAGTTTTCAAGCAAAGAACTCATGCTTAAATATGCTCAAGCTCTCATAAAGAAGAAGTTTGGCTTCAACCTGGAAACCTTATTAAACCAGAGCATCCTGTTAAAAAACCAAAAAACCCAGAAAAAAATTTCCAACTACTAAATATGGAATTCCAAAAAGCGCTCATAAAACTTCAGAATTCGATAGATACAGCGATAAAAAACAAGGTTGATCTGCAATCAAAACTGGACTCGGAAAGAGCCCTTTATAATTATAAGGAAAAGCAAAAGCAATATTATGTTAACTCAGTGAGGTCAGCAGTAAAGCAGGTCAAATCCAGCTATCTTGGTCTGATAGAGATTGCAAAAGATAAGGACAACCAGGAGATAGTCAACAAGATATATGAGCTTATCCCTGATCTGGATTCGACTGATCTGCAAACCCTAAATAAAACCTTAAAGAACATTCTTTCGCTTGTAAAACTGCTGGATATAAAGGAAAAGGAAAAAGATTTTGGCACACCAAAAGTCCCCCAGGAGATCTATGCGGAGATAAAAGCAGACATTGAAGAGCTAAACCGCTGCTTCAAGAACGAGTGCTACAGAAGCTCAGTCATCCTTTGCGGAAGGCTCCTTGAGACAGCCCTTCATAGGAAATATTTTGAGGTCACAAAAAATGACTTGCTTGAAAAATCCCCAGGAATAGGCCTTGGAAATCTTGTGGCAAAGCTTGTGGAAAAAAGAGTACCGCTTGATCCTGCGCTCACAAACCAGATACATCTTATCAACCAGGTAAGGATATTCTGTGTTCACAAGAAAAAAGAAGCGTTTAACCCATCAAAGCAGCAGGCCCAGGCTACAATACTTTACACTCTGGATATTCTTGACAAGTTGTGGCAAAAGCCTTGATCAGCTCGTCAACATCTTTTACGCCGTTTAGCATATTGCGAAGCCTTGCTCCTCCAGGCATGCCCTTGGTCATCCATTGCGCATGGCTTTTTATGCCTTCAAATTTTATCTCATATTTTGAGCAATACTTGATGTACTCAGAAATAAGTTCAACCTTGCCCGGCTTGTCAAACTTCTCTCCGCCAAGATATGCTTTTATCTCATCAAATATACAAGGGTCACCCATAGCCCCTCTTCCTATCATGACAGAATCGCATCCTGTCTCATCATACATCCTCTTTGCATCTTTACCGCAGAATATGTCTCCATTTCCTATCACAGGAACATCAACAGAGTCCTTGACCTTCTTTATGATGGAGTAATCGACAGGCGCTTCATAATTGACAGTTCTAGGCCTTCCATGGACAGCGATAGCAGCTGCACCTTCCTTCTCGCAGAGCTTTGCTATCTTTACTGCATTTATATGGCTTTTATCAAATCCAGCTCTCATCTTCACAAACACAGGCACCCCATGCTTGACCATCTCTTTTACTACCTTGCTTATCTTTGCAGGAAATCTCATAAGGTAGCTTCCACATTGCCTTTCGACGACATTGCTGTGGGGGCATCCAAGGTTTAAGTCAACACCTTGCACTTTATCCTTTATCAATGGTATGCATTTTCCGATAGATTCAGGCTCATTGCCAAAAAACTGTGCTATCACATTCTTCTCATCATAAAAGTCAGCAAGCCGGTTATTCCCCCTCGCCATAGCCCTGCAGTCGATCATCTGTGAATAAACAATATCAGCTCCATGCGCAGTGCAGAGCTTTCTGAATGCGATGTTGTTGACGCCTGCAAGTGGGGCAAGTATTATCTTATTTTTAAAATCCATATAAATGGAAAAACCATATCCTATTTAATTACTTTTCCGCTCGTTATCTGCTAGATTCATCAAGCAGGCACCATAGGTCACATCAGTATGGCAATCACGTTCTAGACTTTTGCACTTATCGACGACAAGCAAAAACACTAGAAAACAGAACTGAAAATAGGCTCTCAGGAGCCATATAGGCGAAATATTGAGCTTTTAGCCATTTTAGCAAAACTAAAAATACAAAAGCCTAGTATTCGGTAACCTTAAATATCAAAAAAACACCTGTCTATTGGCAGGGGGTGTTCTATATGTTGTCAAAGATACCGTTAAGTACAGAGAATATGACAAAAGAGGATATAGATAGGGAGATAATGAGGATGGGCATGATTGCAGAGCTTGATGCCATCAACCTCTATGAGCAGCTTGCAGTCGCAGCAGAAAGTGATATTCTAAAAAAAGTCCTCATGGACATAGCAAGAGAAGAAAAAGCCCACATTGGGGAGTTTCAGGCGATGCTCTTAAAAGCAGACCCAGAGCAGGCAAAAGAGCTAAAAGAAGGAAAGGAGGAAGTGACAAAACTTGAGAAAGATGCCAGAGATAACCCTTGATGAATACAAGCAGGCATACAGGGATATAGAGCAAAGGCAAGAAAAGCAGACATTTTTCCTTCATCTTATCATCTATGCCGCAGTAAATCTCTTTCTTATAGCAGTCAATGCAGCCTATTCACCAGACGCTATTTGGGTTGTCTATGTCATCTTCGGATGGGGCATCGGTGTCCTGATGCATTACTTGTTCAAGGTTCGCTGGATAGAGGAAAGGCTTGAAGAAAGAGAAGCAAGGGCAGAGTATAAGTTGCGCTAGAAGCAAATAATCCCAGTTTAAACCGCAATTTTTTTAAAAGAGATAGGACTTGTCCAGGTTATGGACGCAAAACAGCTTAAGCAAAAGTACCTTGAATTTTTCAAAAGTAAAGGCCATAAGATTATACCCTCTGCTTCGTTGATACCAGAGCATGACCCGACTGTCCTATTCACCACAGCAGGCATGCATCCTTTGGTCCCCTACCTCATGGGCCAGCCTCATCCTCTTGGCAAAAGGCTATGCAACGTTCAAAGATGCATAAGGACAGGAGATATCGATAGCGTAGGAGACACCTATCATCATACCTTTTTTGAGATGCTTGGCAACTGGAGCCTTGGCGATTACTGGAAAAAGGAGGCGATTGGATTTACCTTTGAATTCCTGACAAAAGTTTTGGAGATTCCAAAAGAAAGGCTGGCAGTGACCTGCTTTAAAGGTGATGAAAACTCGCCAAAGGATACAGAAGCAGCAGAAGCATGGATAAGCCTAGGTATCCCAAAAGAAAGGATAGCATTCCTGGGAGAGGACAACTGGTGGGGACCAGCAGGAAACACGGGCCCATGCGGCCCATGCACAGAGGTATTCTATTGGAAGGCAAAATCTGGAGCGCCCAAGCTTTTTGATCCTGAGGATAAAAGATGGGTAGAGATAGGCAATGATGTGCTTATGCAATATAACAAGAATGATAAGGGCGTTTTTGAGGTTGCAAAACAGAAGAATATTGATTTTGGAGGAGGCACAGAAAGGATCATTGCTTCATTAAACAGCCTTGAGGATAATTATCAGGCTGATGTTTGGCTTCCTATAATATCCGAGCTTGAAAGAACCTCCGGCAAAAAATATGGCAAGGACGCAAAGCAAACAAGAAGCATGAGGATAATAGCAGATCATCTCAAAGCAGCCGTATTTATAATAGCTGATGGGATCATCCCGTCAAATACCGAGCAGGGATATGTTCTAAGAAGGTTGATAAGGAGGGCTGTAAGGCATGGGCTGGATATTGGTTTGAAGGATTTCACGCCAAAGATAGCGATGCCGGTATTTACGATATATGACGATAGTCCGATTCTAGGGGCAAGTAGGGATAAGATCTTGACAGAGCTTTCTAAAGAAGAGGCAAAGTTTAACGATACCTTAGAGCAGGGTATAGGCGTATTTGAAAAGACAGTAAGAGGCAAAAAAGAACTGTCAGGAAAAGATGCCTTCCTGCTGTATCAAAGCTATGGATTTCCATTCGAGATGACAAAAGAGCTTGCAGCAGAAAAGGGCATCTCAGTGGATGAAAAAGGGTTTGAAAAAGAGGCAAAAAAGCATCAGGAACTAAGCAGGACCTCTACAGAAGGAAAATTCAAATCAGGCCTTGCAGATCATTCAGAGCAGACAACAAAGCTCCACACAGCAACCCATCTCTTAAACCAGGCTCTAAGAGAGGTTTTAAAGAAGCCGGATATATTCCAAAGAGGATCAAATATCACAGCAGAGAGATTAAGGTTTGACTTTAACTTTGACAGAAAGCTGACCAGTGATGAACTAAAATCAGTCGAAGTTTGGGTGAACCAGAGAATTAAGGAAAACCTAGAGGTCGCAAAGGCAGAGATGACAGTTGATGAGGCAAAAAAAGCAGGAGCCCAAGGCGTCTTTGAGCACAAGTATGGAGAAAAAGTCTTTGTCTATTGTATTGGAGACCGCTCAAAAGAGATATGCGGCGGCCCTCACGTCGTAAATACAAAAGAGCTAGGCCATTTCAAGATACTAAAGGAAGAAAGCTCAGCAGCAGGTGTGAGAAGGATAAAGGCTGTGTTGGAATAACTTTTTAAGCAATCTTTCACTTCTATCGATATATGTTCGATGGATTTATTGATAGGAGGGATGTAATTTCCTTTATTGGGGGTCAATTCAGGAAGAATTAGTTTATTATCCTTCTGAGGTAAGATCAGCCTACTATCTTGAAGAGATATACTGTAGTAGAACTCAGGCGATAGGCAGGTTGACTGACCTCCTCCTTGCAAAAGAATTTGAGAAGAAACAAAAGCAGATTGGTATGATCAGTGAGCCGTAAGGAAAATTTAATCATACCTTATCTTCTTTATCCCTTCCCCGCAGTATGTGCACATGGAAGGATAGTTCCTGTCAGTATCATAGGAAAAGCGATAGCCGCATTTCGGGCATGTATACTTGACTTTTGAGTTATCTATCCTCTCGACCTTTACAGAATCTTTTAGCCGCAGGTTATACCTTTTCTCAAGAAGGTCGTCATCATTATCCCAGCCCGCCGGCCTTGCCACAACTTTCTCTTTTGCAAGTTCAGAATAGACTTCTTTTTTCATCAGTTTTTCCTTGATGCACTGTGCGCATACCATCATCTTAAAATCAAGATCGAGCGTAAATTCATCAGACTTAGCAGGCCTTCCGCACTTCTTGCATTTTACAGTGATAGCGTTCATAGAAAAAACATATTCTCTGCCTGCATATATAAATTTTTTTAATTGTGTTAACCGCCCATCAAAGGTAGGTAGCATATCTGGTAGCCAACAGCAAGTGTTTTTTGACTCTATAATGAGTGTGTTTGAGCAAAAGATTCCACCTGACGACAAAAACCATAGGCTTTTTTGTTTTATAATTCAGTTAGCAGATGATCAGGAAAGGAATATAAAATTAAGGATGATAAAGACAATGTAAAAAAATACTAGAGCTGCCCCTTCATGCCTAAGTATGGCAGGCTTGCCTCTAAGATGCCCTTTAAAGATGAAAAACATCATGATAAAGCTCATCAATATCATTATCGGTATGTCAAATACAAGCCATTTTTGGTCTATGCCAAATGGGCTCAGTACAGCAAGAAGCCCAAGTGTCACAAGCAAAGTAAAGATATCAGCCCCAAATGTTTCAGTTATGGCGATTTTTGTATAGTTCTTTATCGTTCCATGGATTGCAGAGGCTATGTTTGGGATGGAAGGCCCGATAGCTCCAAGGGTAAGTCCGATAAGTATGTCTGGGAGTTTTGTTATCTCCGCTATCCTTACAAGGGACGAGGAAAAAAGGTAGGATCCTATCAGGAGTATTGCTGAGCCTATTATAAAGAGTAAAAGCCCGGGCTTAAGCTCGCCAAATGGCAGCCCTATCACATTAAGCTCGCTTTTGATCTCTTTGAGCTCCTCCTGCCTTGCTTTCTTTGTCGTCCATTTCTCAAAGAACCATACATTCACTGCATATGGGACAAACAGCAGCAGAAGGACGATTCCCTCAGTCCTGTTAAATTCCAAATCATATCCAAAAGCAAAGACGATGACAGATATCACCAAGGCAAAAACCCCGTCTCTTATCACCACTCTTCCGTCAACAGAAAGGGGTTTTATCATCGCAGAAAGCCCCGTCATCAGGCTTATATTGCATATTATCGATCCGATGATGACTCCAAGGGAGATTCCGCTATGTCCAAGATAGAAAGCATACACTGCGACAAATATCTCAGGTATGCTGAGCATGATTGAAACAAGGATTGAAGCTACAGCGATATATGTTGTTCCAAGCCTCTCGGCAGCAGGGACAAGAGAATCAGTCATCCAATCAGAACCTTTGGTTAACAGGAAGAGTCCGCCGACAAGTAGGCCAAGAACCCATAATATCTCTATCATTGTCTATCCTCAGAAAACCCCAATTAATAAAATTATCGTTTTAATGTAATCGTTTAGCTTTATCCCACTAATTCTAATTATATACTTGAGCACCGAAATATTTATTTAGTTCTTGTAGTTACATTGTAACTACATGAGAAAACCAATTCAAATGAAGATGGAAGGTTACGAAGTTGTTGAGAAGAC
>DASRUK010000165.1:0-10880 GCA_035655475.1 Candidatus Nanoarchaeia archaeon | reverse complement strand
TCCTTTTCCAAGAAATAATTTGGCTTTTTAGACAACCCCGAACTTCATTGTTTCAAAAAAGCGATTAAAAGCCAACCTCCGATTGCTCCATAGGACAAAGTTCCGCTTGTGTAATAGACCATGCCGCTACGTAGATACCCTAGATTGCTGCCTCATTTATCATAATGACGATTGGGATTTCTTAAATCGTTTGGGTCAAAGTTGGGATTGGCAGCAAGGCCAACAAGGCTTGCAACCCATATTGACTCCTGTAAGTATTGCCAACCGTCTACCTAAGTTCATACAACCTTACGTTATATTAATCATACATATAAACGTAATCGTTCTATATAGAAAGGCTTAGAAATCTTTTTATACCTCCAGCACTTTTCGTCCAATTAAGCAAGGAAAGCATTGTGCAAATCAATCGCTGGCCCGCAGCCGTAAAGCCGGAATGCTTGCTAAAGTAAAGGATCGAGGAGTGTCCGCAAGGATTCTCTCTGATATCATATGTCCCAAAAGCTTGTATTAAAGTCAAAACAGGAAAAGAAGCTGACGCTAAAACAAAAAATTGCTCTACAGGCAGTTCAAAAGCAGCTGCAGCTATTAAGGATGAAAGAGTGGCTTGTTGTTGTAGGGTTTGTGTTTGGAGGAGCTGCCTTAAGGGCAGCCATGCAGCCTATCCCCTCAGCAGAGCCTATCACATTTTTTGCGATACTTGCTGGCTGGCTTTTTGGAAAGAAGAAAGGGTTCATCACAGGTGCAGCAGCAGGATACCTTTCAAACTTCTTGATGTTTGGAGGCCAAGGCCCCTGGACTATCTTTCAGATGCTCTCATGGGGCTTTGCCGGATTTCTTGGAGGTTTTATCAAAGGTATAAAGCCGCAAAAAAGCTATTGGTGGTTCTGGCTCAAGTCTTTGCTTCCTCTTACAGCAGTAGTGATAGCGTCAACTTTGTTTTTTGAGATAGTTATGAATGTTAGCTGGGCTATCATGTTTCCATTTAGCATTTTAGGGCTTTTCATATCAGCTCTTCCATTCATAGCAGTGCATCTTGTTTCCAATATAGCTTTTACATCTGTGCTGCCGTTCGCAAGAAAATTCGCATTTGAAAAAGGTAAGTTCAATGAGATGGAGATATGTAAGTCTATTATTGGCCGCTTTGGCAGTAAGCATCGCTCTGAGCGGTTGTAAAGAGCAGCCGGCCAGTGGCGAGGCGACTCTTGTCATAGACAGCCTTGGCTCTGTCAAAACCGAAAGATTTAAGTTTAGCTACGGCACTCCTTTAGGCCTGCTTAAGTACAACCATTCAGTAGATACATTATTTGAGGGCAGCTTCATAGAATGCATCGATGGCATATGCGCTGATGGAAAATACCTGTGGCTGCTTTATGTCAACAACAAGACCATAAATTACGGCGCAAAAAAATACAGGCTTGCCGATGGAGATATAGTAAAGTTTCAGTTTTCAAACAAACATATAGGTGGGAAGAGATGAAAAGCACAATGGTCATTTTTATCTGTATATTGCTAGTTCCTCTAGCATCTGCTCTTAAGACGGGAATTGTCATCGAATCTGAGAGCAAAATTTATTCTGGTTGTGTCGATGTAGGCAGTGGCAGTTCAGTGTATGATGTGCTAAAGAAGCTTGATGGCATAAGGGATGATATCAAGATGACGATCGATGGGGAGCTGACTGGGATGTACTATCTTAGGTCTGTGAATGGTTTGGATCCTAAAACTGACGGAAACAAATATTATGGCTGGAGCTTCTTTATAACCAGCGAAAAAAATGATCAATTTACTGATCCGCCAAACTTTTATGGGATAGGCGACTATAAGATAACAAAAGAAGAAGCTATCGGCATAAAATATGGATATACCGAGTTTGCTTCTGACTGGTCGATCGTTGTTCCGCCTGAAAAGCCGGCGTTCAAAAATTCAAAAGATCTCTGCAATAATCTTAAGGTGAATATAACCGACATATATATTGATGGGATTAAGCAGGGCGAATCAATAACAAAACGGGGAAAAATAAAAGACGTTTTTCCTGGATCAGATTTAGAGATAAGGATCCATGTCGAAAACAATTACGACTCGGCTGCAAAGCTGGACATAACGGATATAAATATTGCAGGCATTATCGAAGACCTTATCGATGGAGATGATACCGAGGAGGAAATAGCTGATTTTGACCTGCCAGCTGAAAGGCGGACCACAAAATCATTGAAATTCAAAATTCCATTTGAAGTAGGGGCAAAAGACCGTTTTTTAAGGATAGAAACAAAGGCAAAGGATGATGCAGGAATACAATATTCAATCGAATCTGCAATGGACTTGGAGATAAAGAAAGAGAGCCATAGGCTAAAGATCCTTGAGGCAAAGCTTGACAAGAATGCATATTCATGCGGGATTAATGGGTTTCTCCTTATGGATCTTGCAAATATAGGGGCAAATAAGGAGAAGGTCGATCTGCAGATATCAAACGAGGAGATTGGATTAAATCGTGAAGAGAGCTTTGAACTTAGCCAGGATATAAATGAAGCATCAAACAGATATAAGGAACAGTTCAACATATGGATTCCGGAAAATATTAGCAAGAATGTCTATCCGATAACAATTACAGCTGATTATGGCATTATCAAAGAGAAGGAGGTTGTAAATCTTGTCGTTGATACATGTAATACAAAGGAAGAGGTAGCTTCAGAGCCGGATATTGTTGGGGCAGAATTGGTCTCCAAAACTGCTGGCGCAGAACTCAACGAAAAAAAACAGTACAATGCAGTAAACTCTAATGTAAACAAGCGCGATGCAAACAAGAGCCTTACTCTGCTGTTAAGCATCGTATTGATTATCCTTGTCATTTTGATGATTGCTGGGTTAGTAGTTGTTATAAACCATATCAGATAGGTTATTGGGGGTATAACAAAGAGGTGATAATAAGATTTATATGCCTAAGCAATTTTAACTAGTAATGGGGGTTAAATGAGCAAAAGACTGATTGCTTTTTTATTCTTAAGTCTTCTCATAAATCTACCTATATGTTTTTCTGCTGAATTATCCTTAACATACGATTCTAACGGAAACCTGGTCAATGATTCTAAATTGTATTATGAATACAACAGCCTAAACCAACTAGTACGTGTTAAAGAGCTCAATGGACGTGTCCTTGAAGAATACTCCTATGATGCGGCCGGCCAAAGGATAAAGAAAGTCACATATAATCATGACGGATCCAATATTAAGGTTTATTATGTCGATGAGAACTATGTTCGGATTATAAATAATTCGGGGATATTTGATACTAAATATTTCTATCACAATGGCCAACTGGTCGCAAGGCAAGATCCTGAAGGGGATGTTTATTATTATCATCCCGATCACCTTGGCAGCACTAATCTCGTCACAGATGCGCTAAAGTCAGTAGTGGAAGAGACGACCTACCTGCCCTTTGGCGGCATCTTTGAGGGAGGCAGCAGCAGGTTTACATTTACCGGAAAAGAGAAAGATTACAGCGGGCTTATGTATTATGGAGCAAGGTATTACTCTCCTTTTCTACGGCGTTTTACACAGCCCGATACAGTTATACAGAACGTCTATGATCCGCAAAGCCTGAATAGGTATAGTTACGCAAGGAACAATCCTTTAAAGTATGTTGATCCCAGTGGGAATTACTTCAGCCCTTGGGATATATTAGACTATATCAGCCTGACCATCTCTGTTGCCGATGTTCTAAAAAATCCGGCAAACATACGCAACTGGATCAATCTGGGCATTGATGTGAGCTCTGCAGTTATTCCTGGTTTGGGCGGCGGAGGCATGATTTATCGGGCCGCAACCAAGGCAGATGATGTCGTCGACGTTTCCAAGTTTGCAAAGCTGACTAAAAACGCAAAAAATGTCGGCAAGGCTAAGAAAGGAGTAGAAGCTGCGGATATAAGCGGGGATTTGGGGGAAGTTATCCAAAGAACGCAAAAAGTCCCAAAGGGCCATTATGGAGAGTTTGGCGAATTTCCAGACAACGGGTTAGATGGCTTATTGAGAAATTCTGATAATACTATTGATAATGCTCTTCCTACTCGAAATGGAGTGCAAAAAGCACAGGAAACATACAAAGAGCATCTTTACAGTCATCCAGAATATAAACAAAGATGGGACGGGGAGGTCCCCGGATCTGATGCGAGAGCCTTTAATCCTTGGCAGCATATAGATCAAGATTATCAAGCGTCCAATATACCTGATATAAGCTCTCTTCCAGGAGGAGAGCAAATAGTTATTCGGTCTCCAGAAGATGAAATTTGGGAGGCGATTTATCAAGTAAGATATGGATAGAACTACAAGGAGGAGGTAAAAATGGAAAGGGAAATTGTCGAGCAGAAATATTTAAGGGAGTTTTATGCAAAGGGATTTGATATAGCTTTGTCACAAAAAGAATTCTGTTTAGATTTTCAATTGGTCATTCCTCTTGGCAAGGTATTTCCAGAAGAAGGGGAGCCAATTCACATTGAAAGGCATCAGCCCATTGTTGTTATACCTGTGATTGGCAAATTGATGATGAAAGCATTAGAAAATTCAATCGGAGAGTTTGAAAGAAAGTATGGTGCCATTGATGAAAAAGATGAATCAGGAGATGACTAAAATGACAAGAAATGAAAAAATTAGGGAAGATGAATTCTTGGCTAATTCTTATAGGATCATGTTTAATATTGAAAATTTTGTGATAACATTCAAGCAAGCTGTTTGTGTTGAAAAAATACAAAATAAGAAGAAATACAGGTTGAGTCATCTGCCAATTATCTTAGATATAAATGATGCAAAAAGGCTGCATTCTACGCTAAAGAAAGCCGTTGAGAGATATGAAGAGAAATATGGAATAATAGACCAGCTAAAGAAATCCGATTCATCAGAGGTTGATTGACCCTATGAAAAAGGTGGTGATAAATAGGATACTGTCGCTTGCTCTGCTGGCCATCCTACTTTATCAACCTGTAGTACTTGCCAAAGAGACAGAGCCAGGCAACTTTGCCTTCTCAGGCCAGTTGATGCCTTTGGATATGATAGGATTATCAAGGTCGGCTTCATCAGGACCAGCATCACCTACGCCAACCGTAATTAGCGACCACAATATGATAAAGGACCTCTCGGGCGATGCACTCAACCGCTATACTCCAAGCGGCAGCTATTCAACCGACCTGTTTTCAGGCTCTGCAGCATATTCTTACCCTATCCAGGTTCCCCCTGGAACAAATGGCCTTCAGCCCAGTATTTCGCTCGGCTACAACCATCACCAGACTGCGTTAAGGGGAGTACTAGGTAATGCATGGAGCCTGACACAGAATTACATCTATCGGGATATAAACGGAACCTTGGAGAACACAGCTGATGATGCGTTTAAGCTTCATTTCAACGGCCTGGACATGAAGCTGGTGTTTGCCGGAGGATATTATCATACAGAGATAGAGAATTATTGGAAGATAGAAAGGGTGGCAGGAGGAAATAACTTCCTTAAGGAACACTGGATATTAAGAACAAAAGACGGTAAGGCATATAGGTTCGGCTATAATTACGATTCAGAGTTCATGTCTAATCAAGGAATAATCTCGACTGATTGGCCCGAGTTTGCGAGCATATGGAGTCTTGATTCTATCAAAGATACACATGGAAACGAAATATCTTATGATTATGATGAAAATCCGTCAGCAGACTATTATCCCTATTTATATAAGATATCATATAATCGAGGATCAAACATTATCACATTCAACTATGACTATGATTCCTTTTCAGGATTTGACGGCTATGCTTACGGCGCAAGGATAAGGCAAAATGCCATCTTAAATAGTATTGTAGTTAGCAGCGGTGGCAATTTGGTAAGAAGATATGGATTTGAATACCAATCGATAAGCCATAAAAAATTCCTCAATATCGTAAGGTTTTTCGGAAATGACAACTCTTCAGAGCTTCCTCCTATGAGGTTCAGCTACCATATGGCCTCAAAGGGATGGATAAGTGACCCCAATTATGTTATTCCTTCTGAAGCTTACTTTGGCGAGCATAAGGATAACGGCGTAAGGGTTTTAGACATCAATGGGGACGGCTATGATGATGTGATAAAGATGCAAAATACAAACAATATGGATTACTGGCTGAATAATAAGTATAACGGATGGCTGCCCAAACAAAGCCTGTCAAGTCTACTAGCAGGAGGAATAGTCAATGACTGGGGCCAGGATCTGGGAGTGAGATTTTTTGACTTTGACCAGGATTCAAGGATTGATATCATCAAGCTATTAAAGGATGTGTCGACTGTGAAGAAGATACTCATTAATTCAGGAAATGGCTGGAAAGAGAAGGGTATGGAGATCTCTGAGGATATAGCATTCATTAAAAAAAATGAAGCGTCAGAAAGGTGTGAACCAGAGCTTTGCCCTTATGATTATACAGATGAAGGGATAAGCTGTAGCAACGGGATTTGCACCAGATCATGCTCGATAATGGCATGCAATGGCATGGGAACTGCCGTATTGGATGAAAGCACCAATGATCCAGGATGGTCGGATGATAGCTACGAGGATTGGGATGATGGCAGGGGGTTTACTCCCCAAAGCAATAAATGCTATAAATTTGAGTTTACAGGCAGCAAGCAGACGGATGGTGATGATTCTGACTGTTATGACCTCTATACAGATGATCGATACGTCGATGGTGACTATGATGCTGATTGCAATGGAAGAGACATAGACGCTTACGCGGGTGTAGGATTTGCTGGCAAGGGGACTTCAAGCACTTGGCTGAGTACTATCTTTGATGCAGGAGATAATTATGGTTATGCAGGTGATGCTACAAATCCTGCCTGGAACTATTTCTATATATCAAAATATGACAATGATGATAAGCCGGATGACGAGGGCTCAAACAAAGGCGACTGGGATGGATTTGACTATACTCTCTGTGATGAAGGAGGCACGCATACAATATACTGCACTCCCAGCTATGGAGCCTGCCGATCATGGGGTGTCCAAAGATGCGGTTATGGCTGCGCTGCTGAAACTACTTATCCTTATGTTGTGATAGGTCTTTATGCAGGTTATAATAATAATCTTTGGGATGCCCTTCTTGACAATTACGGTTGCACTGAAAACATGATAGGCAGCAACAGCTATTATGGGAAAAATAATAACTATAAAGTTACAGAATACGACACATCCAAATTCTACAAGTATTACCAGTGCAACTATGCAGTCGATGAATATGTTGACACAGGAATAAGGCTTGCTGACCTTAATACCGATGGAAGGCTGGATATTATCAGATCCACAGAGGCTGAAAAGAGTATCTGGCTTAATACTGGGGCTGAGTTTATACCTATAAATAGCACCAAGGTACCCTCAGAGGCGGTTTTTGCAGACATAGGAATAAAAAAAGATGGGGGTACAAGGATAGTAGACCTTAATGCAGATGGCCTGCCAGACCTTGTAAAAGGAAAGGATGGCAAAAGAATAACGTGGATCAATAATGGAAGGGAATGGATGAAGGACGACACCTGGCTTATCCCAGCCGATGCTGTGTTTATAGAAAATGGCAGCGACAAAGGCGTTCTTATCATAGATGTCGATGGAGATGGTTTGGTCGATATCCTAAGGGCAGATCCTTCTGTAAGAAAGGCATGGATAAATACCGGAAGAGGATGGGAAGAAGACCCCTCCTGGAGCATACCAAGTTCACTGAATTTCATCGGGCCCTCCTTGACGATCGCAGACGTAAATGCTGACGGGCTTCCTGATCTTTTGATGGCAAGCTCATCAGAAAATAAGGCCTCTTGGACAAACGCTGCATCAAAAGGCCATCTACTTGATGAAATAATAAATATGTTTGGTGGGATTACAAGGATAAGTTATGAAAAGATGGCATCTCTTGACAATACAGGAGAAGATGATGTCTCTGATCTGCCATTTGGCGGCTGGGTTGTGGCTTCTATAACTAAGGATAATGGCCTGAGCGGCAGCCATAAGATCATCTCAACGACTAATTACCATTATTCAGGAGGGCTCTTCGATGCAGGGGAGAAGGAGTTTAGAGGTTTTAATACTGTGGACGAGATTCTGCCCGATGGGGCCGCTATTAGGCATGTCTTTAATCAGGACAAAGGAAAGAAAGGATTGGAGTCTAAACGGCTTTTTTTTGGCTTTGATTCAAACCTTTATCAGAAGATTGAGTACAACTGGTTTTATGAGCATACTCAAGGCTACTATGAAGTCTATCTTAAAGACATCACTGATTATACTTACAGGTAAGGCCCATGAGGACAAGCATAAAAATCACAATTTTGCTGATTTACTTAGCAGCGGCTTTACCCTTTATCTATGGCTATGAGACCTGGAATTATGTTAACAATGCATATATCACAGGATATTCCCCCTCCTGCAACCCTTATCAAGGGCTAAGATTTCTATATGGGGCTAATCTAAACTCAGGTACAGCTGTCTTGAACTGTGGCGGTTTTAGCAAATCATTCAATGGCCAGGGTTACATTATGTGGATAAGTGATATGAGCAATCCCTGTAATGCAACACTTACTGTTGTGACTGATAGTAAAACGATAATTTCTTCGATGCCTTACCATGTAAGAGAGGGAATATATTCTATTGAAGATGGTAAGCTAAATGGCCTTCCTGTTTGTCCCCAAGGCCAATCTTGTTTTGATGGAGTGTGCTGCACACCTGACTGCTCATGCTCTGTTAATACTTGCTCAGGAAGTGCTTGCAGTGACAGCTGCGGTGGCTTTTGCGAAGGGACAAAACAACCAGAATGTTCCTGCTCTGTTGATACATGCATAGGGCAAATATGCTCTGATGGCTGTGGAGAGGTCTGCGAGGGAAAAAAGGCCTGTAAAAGTGGTGAGCCAAAGGTAAGGAAAGTGACCTATGAATACGATTTATACGGCAATATAGTAAAGGCAGCAAATTTGGGCGATATATATTTGACAGGGGATGAGAAATTTTCGTATACTGAATACCTATATAACACAGATGATTGGATCATCAACAAACCAAGAAGGAATTACCTCAAAGACGATGCATCTCTTGTGAGTGAAACTAAGTTTGCATACGATGGCAAAAATTACGGCTCTTATCCAACCAAGGGAGACTTGACATACGAGGAGTATTGGCTTGATTCAGGCCCAAGTCCAGTAAATAGTTATGATTATGATAGTTATGGCAATGTAATAACCCATACAAATCCGCGAGGATATGCTATCACATATACCTACGATCCAACAAATAGCTTTTTAACAAGGACTGCAAATGCCAAAGGCCATCAGATAAACTATGCCTATGATCCAGGGACTGGAAATCTATTATCTTCTAAGGACGCAAATGGTTATATAACTGAATATGCTTATGACACATTTGGAAGAAAAATAAAGGAAGTGCTTCCTTATGATACTCAAAATTATCCCACTTTAGAGATTAAGTATTATTTAGATGGAGCAGCTCCGGAACAGATAGAAATAATACAGAGGGAGGTTGGTGGAACCTCAGAAGCTCATGAAAGTTACTCTTATCTTGATGGTTTTTTAATCGCCGTGCAAAATAAGGAAGAAACCGAAGGCTCTCAGTTAACAACAAGGGATATCACATATGACCCATTGTATAGGATTAAGGAACAATCCAATCCCTATAAATCAAGCTTGGGTTATACAAATCCCCAGAATGTGAGCAGGAAAGTATACTCATATGATTCCTTGGGCAGGATTACCCAAACCACCAACCCTGACGGCACGGCCAAAAAAGTCGATTATAACCTATGGGATAGCACTACCTATGATGAAAAGGGCGATCAGAAGGACTATACCCAGGATGCACATGGCAGGATAATCTCAGTAAAGGAATATGATGGGCAGCAAGTCTATGAAACTCGATATGGATACGATGCCCTGAACAACTTAAAAGAGATAATAGATAGCAAGGGTAACAAGATAGCATATGGCTATGATTCTCTTGGCAGAAAAACTGGCCTTCATGACAAAGACATCGGAAGCTGGAGCTACAGTTATGATAGTAATGGCAATCTTGTAAGGCAGACTGACAGCAAAGGGCACTCCACATACTTATCTTACGATGAATTAGACAGGCTTTCGAAAAAGAGCTCACCCGGTATAGATACTGAGTATTTCTATGATATAGTAACCATCGGAACTTTATATAAGATAACTCATCCGGGCATTGAGACTATTTTCCAATATGATTCAAGGCTGCGCCTAATTGATGAGCAAAAGAAAATCGAAGGTATAGTTTTTAATGCCCACTATAGTTATGACTCGATGGACAGGCTGGCTTCAAAAACGCTTCCGGATAACTCAGTCATCGAGTATTCATATGATAAAGAAGGATTTGTTGATTCAATAGAGGGGCTTATTCCCCATATTGAGTATAATGAGATGGGGCAGCCGACTAAACGAACTTATGATAATGGCATAGTAACAAATCTGCAGTACGACTCGGATAACCATCGGTTGAGAAGAATAGTCACGGGCGATAAACAGGATCTGTCCTATAGTTACGATGATGTGGGCAATGTTATCAGGATAAGCGATTCAATTAAAGGCAAGGAACGCTTGTTTGCATATGACGGTCTAGACAGGCTTATCAGTGCCAAGCGCAGCTCTGATTTTGATATTGATTATGGCTATGATAGTATAGGCAATATGTTAGGTTTGAGTTCTGAAAGGCTTAATATCTCATTTGGCTATAGCAGCCTGCCGGTACATTCACCAAGCTCCATAGTATACAAGGATTCCTGCGACGTTGACGGAGATGCTGCCAAAGGAGCTTCTTGCCACGGGGATGATTGCGATGATGATAATCCAGATATTTTTCCGGGCGCTCTCGAGATCTGCA
>DASRUK010000164.1:0-7823 GCA_035655475.1 Candidatus Nanoarchaeia archaeon | reverse complement strand
TGAATATGATTGAAAGAGTTTTCTCAAAATTAGACAAAGACATCTTACAAAACAGCAATTTCCAAACCGTTAGAGAAGCAATGAGCAGGATAAGCAACTATTTCGAAAACGAAACAAGATTTAAGACTTGGGGTAGTTAATATATTTGATAAGCTATGGCGAGAAAAAAGCCATCTCCTTCCTTTTTTGAATGCAGTTGTTGCGACATAACCAAATAGAAGTGCTGCAACACCTGCATCAACCACTCTTCTACTTAATGGAATTTTACTCAATGATTCATCTTGATCGACCATAATTATAGAAATATTTAACCATATATAAATTTATCCCTATAAAGTAACAACTAGAAATCAAACACTTTTTTTGCCTTATGCATTGCAGTTGGGGAGTCGCCTCCATGCCATGTAAACCTTGGCCTCACCCTCATCGAATACATCCTTTCGTTGGTATCATCAAAGACGATGGCAGCTCCCTTATTCCTTGGCAAATTATTGAGCTCTTTGTCAAGCCCTTCTCTCATATAGCTTTGCATGAGAGCGCCAAGTGCTTCGATATCAATCTTGGCAGTTATCCTATGCGCTATGACTATATCGCTCTGCGTCATAACGTCTGTATGTATCTTACCGGGCTGCTGCGAAGCAAGGATAAGGGAAATACCTGGCTGCCTGCCTTCTCTGAGGACTATTACCAGAGGATGCGTCGCCACAGTCTCACCCTCTTTAGGTAAAAACTCATGTGCTTCATCTATCACAAGCCATACAAGCGGCTCTTTGTTCTTGCCTTCTGCATTATCTCCCATGAAGTGTGTTGTCTCTTTTATCGACCTGAGTTCCTCATTCTTTCTCGCAATCATCCTTTGCACGAACAATTTCTCTGCGATAAGCCCTATGACAAGAGCCCTCAGCCCTTGTGTGCCAGGGATTGTGGCATAGCATCCCACATCAAGCACAGTTACCTGCCCGCCTTTCACAAGTTCATTTAAGGGAGTCCCTTCCCTGCTGAATATTCCCCATCTCTTGCTGTCAAGGAACCGATTTATCACTGCATTCTTTGTTTCTTGCTTTGCCCTGCCATAATTATTTACCGCATCGATAACCTCGCCTATATCAAAATCTTTTACTGTATCCCTAAGATCGTTGATGATGCTCTCGATAAGGACTCCCTCTTCAGTTGTTATCCCTATCTCAAAGGTCGAGCACCAGTCCGAAGCATCAAGCTCTGACGGTTTTATCGAAAATGGCTTGTCTGTAGGCACTCCTTCTTCTTTGTATTTTTTATAATATCCGGTGGGCGTATAGATCACAGTATCCAGTGCCTTGCCTGCAAGATTCCACTCTTTAAGGAGTTCTTCCTCTTTATCATTGGGATATTTCATGGTCCAATAGATCCCCATTGTATCCAGCATTATTATCGCGATATTATCCCTTATCTCAGGAGGTATGTCGCTCATTCCTTCAGCGATGACACCCATAGTGTAGCTGTTATGGACGATAATATTATTGGCGATAAAGTTATGGGCTTCTGGCACAGTGATATCATATACTGGAAACTTTCCCTCGATCTTTTCCATATAAACTATCTCATCCCAAAAGATATCTGATTGGGCAAGGCATCTTAATCGCTCATTTTGATCTGCAATGGCTATCTGCAGCAATTTCTGTCTTGAAGGAGAATAAGCTATGCTGCTTCTCAGCGCCTTAGGAGTTTTATAGCCAAATGTTTTTCCAACATCACTCCAGGATTTTGGCCTATAGTTGTTCCATATCTCTTTAGGGATGGTATCAACATTGGTATTCTTCCTTATCGCCTCCATATCCTTCAAGGCGATTGCTTCTTTATCCTTTTTTGTTCCAAAAAATCCTATCTCTCTGATAAAAGTGATTACACTCTCACCGTTTAATACCAGCTCAAAAGTCTGAAAAAGGTTGCATTTTATTTCCTTGACCCTAGATTTCGATAATATGTTGAACCTTAACAGCAGGCTTTGTACTTCTTTGATAAGTCTTTCAGAAGAGGACGCATAGCTTATTTCCCAATAAGGTTTGTTGCTTTTTTTATATATGCTTCCATCGCAGCTGAAAAGCCTGTTCAAAAATAATTTTATCCCTTCTTTATGGGTTGTAAATATCCTTTTTGGGATGAATTTCTGTGCTGGCAACAGCCCATGGATATTATCTGCTTCAAGAGATTGCCTCATTTTCTCATGATTGATTGATGAGCCCTTTCCAAATCTACCTGTTTTATCTCTATTTATTGGATAGCCATTCACCTTTCTCTTGATATTTCTGGAATTTATCCTATAACATCCCTTTCTTAACTCAACCAGCTCCATGAATGGTTCCATCCTCAATAGGGAATCTCTTAGATCCTCTACCAAAACCTTATCATAATTGCTGAAGGTCAAGTGCTTTTTTACATGCCCTTCGGCGATCAGGTAAGCAAGTACTTTTATCTCATGGTCTTCCATCTTTTCCTTATAGTTGCACCTGATTATGCGAGGAGTGGCTATCCTTGAGCCGATCTTTAATTCCCTGCATTCCTTCCAGCCATCAATTGAAAGCAGGGGATGCTCGGAAGTTAGCTTTATTTCCTTGCCGCTTTTCAGCTTTACCTTTATTATCTCATCAACCTCTCGTTGAAAAAACTCTGTCCTTGCAAATGGCTTTATTTTTAAGTCTTGATCAAGCCCAAAAACCCTATCATTGGTCTCGCATAAGTCCTTTACTGGCACTTCAAGGCCATTTTCAAGAGTGATGAGGGTATCTCCAGTAAGGCATTTTCCACTTCCACGTTTTCCGCAGACAAAGACAACATGGCTCCTTGTGATATCCATATAGATGTTATTTGAAAGCGAGGTCGCCTGCCCCATCTTGACATAATGCTTTCCAAGAAATATTGCCCCTTCTGTTCCATACTTTAGCCTGTCTTTTTCACTCCTTCCTATCACAATTTCATACATACTCCTTATTGCCAAGCAGTAATTAGATAAAGGTTTATCGAAACTATCAGGTGGTAAAGTAATCAGTGATTCATCTATGGATTGGTCAAATCACAAGTTTTAAATAAAAGGTGTACTATTCAAATCATAAAAAGGGGGTTCTAGGTTGCTTATTAAACTCTTAGAGAGGGGATTAAAAAATGCCACAAGACAAGGAAGATAAGGCAAAGGAAGAGCCCAAAAAGAAGAAGAAATCAGCTAAGTTAAAAAAAAGCACTGTAAAGAAGATATCTGCAGTCATAGTTCTGCTTGTGGTTCTTGGTGTCATCCTTTTTTTTGCATTGAGGACTTTGAGGCCTGAGCAGGTAGTGGCGCAGGTAAATGATGAAAAGATAACGAAAAGAGAGCTGGATGCAAAATTTGCCCAGCTGCCTGAACAATACAAGATCTTTCTTACAAAGGACAATTTTCTGGATCAGGTCATAAATGTCAAGCTTTTGCTCCAGGAATCAGAGAAGCAGGGAATAAGGGTCACCGAAGCAGAGCTTGAGGCAGAACTTGATTCCTTAAGGAAGATGGCTCCAACAGAGGAAGACTTCCAGAAGCTTTTGCAGCAGCAAAACCTTGGGCTTGAAGATCTAAAAGACCAGTTGAGGGAACAGATAGAGATAAACAAACTTCTTAACATTACGGTCCTGTCAAAGATTACAGTAGCAGAGCAGAAGATAAGGGATTATTATCAGGCAAACAAAGAGTATTTTGATAAGAGCAACCTCACCTACAATGGGTCAAAGCCTCAGATAAAGCAGATATTGTTAAATGATATTTCAAGCAATGCAGCAGAGATCTATATCAACCAGCTGAGAGTAGATGCTTTTATCAAAATAGGCAGGAAGCAAATTACTACCAAAGTAGAGACATTTACAAAGGTGGAGGACCCTATCTGCAAGGACAATGGAAAACCAATATTAAGGCTTTATAGCACAAGGTCAAATTCAGCGTCAAAGTGGATAAGCAAGTCTTATGAAAAAGTGGCCTCTGAATATGAAGGCAAGGTTGTGGTATATTATTGGCAGCTCGACACAGGGGATGATCTGTTAACCGCAGGAAAAGAGACAGGCCTGCCTCCAAGCGAGGTAGAGATTTTCAAGAAGTACAGCCCGAAGAACGCTGTTCCTGTCTTTGTTTTTGGTTGTAAATATATCAGGGTTGCAAATGGATATGATACATTGGAAGGAGAGGAGGCAGAATTCAGGAGGATAATAGACAGGTTGTTGGTTTGAAATGGCAGACGAAGACATAAAAAGCAGGCTAGAGCAGGAATTAAATTTCCTTGAAGAGAGTTACCAGGCAGAGGTTATCTCAAAGGAAGAGTACAACAAAGGCAAGGCACGCATAGAAAAAAAGCTATCCGAGTTAAATGCAGGGGAAGAATACCTAGAGATAAAAGTTAGTGAAGATATAACTGAAGAAGCCCCTGTCCAGGTTGAATCCGCAGACGACATTATCAAAGAGGCGGCAAGGCCCGTTGAAGAAAAAAAGGAAGGGCTAGAGCAAAATGCAGAAGAGTTATGTGAAAAAAGCCTGGATGCGACACAAGAGGTAGATCAAAAGGAAGAGCCAAATGAAGAGAAGGCAGAAGGGCCAAAGGAAAAGTCATCCATCGTTAAATATGTTTATGTCGCAGCGGTCTTGTCATTGATGGTCTTATTGATTTTCTCGTTAAAAAGCTGCGGTAAAGATGAGGCCATTCCCGCGGCAGCAGGCCAGTGCTCAGCAGATAGTGACTGCATAAAAGAGTCCCTGGCAGGCACATGTGTAAGCCCAGGTACAGAGAGCGCAGAATGTCGATTTAAGGAAGATGTAAAAGCAAACCTCATGGTAATCAACGATCAAGATTGCGCTTTGTGCAGTACAGATAGTGCGCTATCTATAATTAAAGAACAGTTCCCAAACCTGAATATCGATGAATTGGATTATAAATCCTCAAAAACGCTGGTAAACGACCTCAGGATAAATTCATTGCCAGCCTATGTCTTTGACGGCAATATAACAAAAACAGCTAACTTTGCTGGCTTTGAGCCTGCGCTGATAAACGTTAAGGATTTTTATGTTCTGTCGGAAAAAGCCTCAGGCAGCGCATACTTCTTTAGGAGGCCTCAGGTAAAAAACAAGCTCGACATCTATCTATCGCCGTCAACAGCTTCACTCATTGAGCCAAGGATAGCCGAGATAATAAATCTTTTTGGAACAAAGCTAAATGTCTCCGTCTATTCCAGCACAGCTGCCAAGGCAAAAGAAGAGCTTGCCATCAACACTTATCCGACATTTGTCTTGAATAACCAGTATAAGTTCAAAGGAATACTTCCTGCAAATGCGATAAAGGAAAAGATATGTGCTGTTTCGATCTTGGACGAGTGCAAGGAAGAATTGTCAAAGGTTTGAATTCTTTAATAGTTTCTTTTTATTTGTTGTAAATACCCCACTCACTTGCGGTGACTGGGTTATTGTTATGGCTCGCCACGTTGAGGGTATTTACAACACTAAAACCCTTGGGGCGGTTGGGATTTTTATTTGACTAAGCGCAGTAGAGTTAATAATGCCAAAAACATTAAATAATCCCGTCTAAATAAAGAATGTATGAATGGTTCTGCTTCCGATAATAAATTGAGGGAAATATTAATCGGATTATGTGGAATGATTGGACTGAACTTATGTCTTTGGCTGATATCTTTACCAATTTGGTTTTTGCAGTATAAATATAAAACCAACATTCCTCTATATTTGTATGGATTATTGCCTTGAATGTGGTTATATTGCTTCATTTTTACAAAAGAAAGAGATATATGGAATGTTTCCTATTGCAATAATTCAAGCTTTAATTATAGTTACAATTTAATTATTATCTAAATGGGTATTAGCTAATCCCTTGATTCTTGGCATATATACTAATGTATAATTAATCAAATAAAATAAAGAAAAAATTGAGAACAGATGTTCTCTAATTTATAACTCATTCACAGTCAAAAGTTCTATTGGCGTCTCTTCTGGCCTTAGCTTCATGTCCATTCCGACAAGGAATGTTATGTGCGCCCTTTCAGCTGTCTTTACTAGCTCTCTTTCTATGCTTCCATCAAAGATTATTGCATAGACGCCAGATGACAGGCTCTTGATTGTTGTCTGAAGTTCAGTGATTGGCACCTTACCTAAAATGTTCAACTTATCATCAAGTATATGTGCCCCTCTTGTGCCTACCAGATTTTCAAGCATTTCCTTAAAGACTTTCTTCTCTTCGGGGGTAGCTTCCCTCTTTGCTTGTCTCATCGGAGCAGCAGGCTTTTGAATAAATGGCCTCTGAGGTTTTGAATAGCTTGGCTGTGGCCTTCGTTGTTCGTTCCTGGGCTCATACATCGGAGGCTTCTCTATCCTGTCAACATCTTTGCCAAGTTCAAGCTTGACCTGTTCGACAGAAACTCTTCCTCTGAGCGCCTTGTGGATCTCTTTCTTTGTTATCTCTTCAACCTCTTTGCCGGCTGAAGCCATCGCCACATAGTCAATCTCAGTGGAATTGATAAGATCCTTGATTATCAATCTTCCTCCCCTATCTCCATCGACAAAAGCAGTCACTACCTTTTTCCTGGCGAGTTCCACGATTGTTTCAGGAATCGAAGTCCCGTTCATGGCGACAGCGTTCTTAAATCCATGCTTTAGCAGGTTAAGCACATCAGCTCTGCCCTCAACGACAATAACTTCGTCGCTTTCATCAATTCCTGGGCCGGCAGGCAGTCTGTCCTTACCATACTCTTGTATCTCCATGACCCTTACAGAATAAGCCACTTCATCAGCAAGCTCCTGGGAATCAGGGATGACTCCATCCATCATTGTTTTTAATAGTTCCTTTGCCCTTTCAATGACAAAGCTTCTTTTTGTGACCCTTATATCTTCGATGTTCTGGACCCTGATCTTTGCATTGCATGGTCCTATTCGTTGGATTATTTCAAGCGCAGCTGCAACGATCGATGTCTCTGCTTTATCCAGGCTTGAAGGGATCGTGATACTTCCAGCAGTCTTGCCGGTTTTTGTGTCAACATTGACCTCGATTCTACCTATCCTTCCGCTTCTTTGCAACTCACGTAATTCAAGGTCTGCACCAAGAAGACCTTCTGTCTGTCCAAAGATGGCGCCGATGACATCTGGCCTATCGACTATTCCATCTATCTCGATTGATGCATTTACGATATATTTGGATGAAACCGGACTTATCTTTCCCATTTTAAGCACTCTCCTATAAGCTTCAGAAGGAGTTCATCTAACACAAATCTTCTTCGTACATTGAAGTGATGATTGTGATTTTGATCTTCTCCTTCTTAGAACAAGTCTAGAATTTACCTTATGGATGAATTGTTGATATGTCAGAAATCGCTTTTGACGCACTCTTTGGCAATTTTAGCCTAGAGCAAGCCAGCGATTTCTGGGCACGCTCAAAAACTCCTCCACAGCTCGCTCCGCTTCTCAATGCAGAGTTTTTGACATGTCAGAAACCGTTTGGTTTCCAGACGATTGGATGATCCTAAACTTGTTCGGTTTTAGCCTTAATCAAGCTTATAAATATGATTGGAGCCCGCAGCACTAACCCCCAAGTTCATTGCTTGCATTAAGCGTCAGCTCGATTGGGTACTCTCGTGACGGGCTTCTTTAATCTTTAAGTGTTGGTAACTATGAACTATTATATAAATGTATATGTTGTGAGTAAGTATTCAGTCAGCTAGCAAATGAAATCAGATTTTCATAGACATTTTTCCCTTGCTGATTCCATGTTTCCATTGCCGACATCACATTTCCAATAAACCTTCTGCCATTTTCATTTCTTATGCAGCCCATGAGC
>DASRUK010000163.1:0-2284 GCA_035655475.1 Candidatus Nanoarchaeia archaeon | reverse complement strand
GGTTTGCAGCCTTGCGCAGCAAGGCGTCGAAGCCATCATTGTTGGCAGAGCTAATGTTTCAGAATATGGCCTTTATTTTTGGCAAAATATTTAAATGAGCTATCGCAGAGTAAGGGATAAAGAGGTGTGAGATGCAATATATCGAAGGGATACTTAAGATAGCTAACTTGATTCTAGCGGTGCTTGCAGGAGTTATTGGCGCAAGCCTTATCAATGTGTGCAGGAAGAAAAAAGAGCTTAGGCCATGGCTGTTGCTTATCGGGGCATTGATCTTCTTTGCAGTGCAAGAGATACTTGGAGCGCTTCGCGCGTTTAAAGTTTTTACAAGCCCGTACCTTACACATATAGTTCCGACAATAATACTTGTGCTGCTTGTCGTTGCAGTGGTCGAACAACTACACCTGACGAGGGGAAAGTAATGTCGACGCTAGCTTATTGCTTTGGGAATGTAGCGCCTTTCTATAACCTTGCTCTTGTCGCTGTCGTCATCTATCTTTTCATCAGGCTCTTTCAAAAGGCTGACAAGAAGATGTTCATCAAACCATGGAAGCTTGTGTTCTCTGCAGTGCTAATCTATGTCTTTGAGGAGATAATCACTGTCCTTGACATGTCAGGGACGCTTGATATCCCTGCAGTAACCTTTCCGCTACTTGAGACAGCGATAATAAGCATATTCATATACGGACTACTACTCCAAAAGGAAAAGGTAAAATGAACAATAAAGGACTTTCACCTCTGCTTGCAACTATCATGCTTGTAGTCTTTGCGCTTATAATCGGCACTATCACAATGAACTGGGGGAAAGGATATATAGGCAAACTTGGTGAAGCAGAAGGAAAGACGATAGTGATAAGCCCGCAGGAGATAGACACTCCATTAAAGCAGCTCCAGATAGAATATATCACAGGAGAGATAACTGAAGAGGAATATTTTGCCAGGGAAAAAGAACTGTTTAATGGTGGTTGATCTTTTCTAGAATTGAAACCACATTCCACATCCGGGTTCTCGTATAAGAGTCAAGATTTGGGTCATTTGACATATCATCAAGTTCACTTAGCGCCTTGTTAACCTTTATAGACACTTCTTCCTCTGGCTTTAGAATGTCGATGATAGCTCTTATCTTTACCTTGATATTCTTTGGAATATTTGTATCTTCCTCAAGCTCTGCCAATTGATCGATAGCGGGGTTTGTCTCATCCATATTAACCTTTAATCTTCTTAGAAACTTCTTCCTGGATCCTTTTTGCCCTTTCCCTTATCTGGTCTTCCTGCTTTTCAAAGGTCCTTATCCTTATTGCCACAGCCTCTTTTTTTGACTCCAGGTCTTTTTTTAGCTCTTCTTTATCTGAAGCCACCATAATATTTCCTATTATCTTGTATGCCTTATCTGTCGCCCCCAGCTCCCTTAATGCAGAGTCTAATTCGACCTGCTGGGACTGGAACTGCTGCTTTTGAACAAGGATGTTCTGAAGGCTTTGCTCATAAAGCTGAAGCTGTGCTATCTTATGCTCGGTCTCTTTTGAAAGCTCTGCCATCTTACCTTGCCTTAACTTTGGTAATGACAGTCCTTGGCTTAAAAAGAATCTTGCTGCCGCAATACGGGCACCTGACTTTCTTTCTTATGTAGTCCTGTGCAACTTTCTTGTTGCAGCTAAAGCATTTGTATTCAACCATTTTTGACCTCTTCTGCCACTGGCTCTTTCGTCAATATCTTCGTGCTTATAGAATATGCTTTTCCTGTGAACTTTGTCTTGCATCTCCTGCATGACCAGATGCCTGCTGCTACCCTTTTTACCTGGACAGCTGAGCAATACGGGCATTTCTGCTTTTGCCTTTGGATGGCATCTATCTTTCCAAACCTTTCCTTCATCTTCCTGCCGTATCTTGCACCAAACCTTTTTGTCGATGTATATTTTTTTACTTCAGCCATTTTACTACTCTCCTTACTTATTACTATGAATGGGGCTACCCGGACATTCAGCCGCTTTTTCTGCGGCATTTGAACCGGGGTCGTCCGCTCCCAAAGCGGAAAGGATTATGCCAAACTACCCCATAGCTTAACGTTATAGCCTTACTATAATCCCGTTCTATTGGGCAGTTTTGCTATACAGAAGGTAGGCTTTGCTTTTTAAACTTATCGGAATTTGGTAATCGTGTGTGTGCGGACACTTAAAATTGGTTAAGTCGCAGCGTTCTCAATCAAAGCATTATGCCTAAGGCCATAATGGTGCTCAAAATCTCCATTAATATATTCAGCCCTCAGATGCGCCATATAATTTGCGTT
>DASRUK010000162.1:0-9345 GCA_035655475.1 Candidatus Nanoarchaeia archaeon | reverse complement strand
TCCTATAACCCCTTGCGCTGTAGCCAAGGATGGAAAGTTTGGCCTAGCGATAAAATATAACGGCGACCTTATTGATCCATTCGACGGCTATAAGATTAATCCGGAGGAGTTTTCAGTATATGAAATGGGTAGTTCTGGTCTTGAGTTAATGGGATATAATCTGCTTGCAGCGCACCTTATCAGAAAAGCGACTTCCTATGAAGGCATGGATAATGCGCAAACAAAAAGGTATGCAACTTATGCCCATAGGGCAGTGCAAGCCGGATTGAAAGTTGATCAAAATTTCCCTCTTTTGTGCGCGCAGAACGGTATCTTGATGTGTAAGAGAGGTGACTTTAAGGGAGCTTTACCTGAACTTCTAAAGACAATAAAATTTATCGATTCTGGAGATATTCGAACAGCAATGGGAGACTGCTATAGAGATAGCAAAAGCTATGATCAAGCTAGAACAAACTATGAAATGGCTATTGGCATGCGCAGAAGAGGGGGTGGACCGCAAATGAAGGAATTGGTCAATAACATTGAAAGAAGTATTGCGGAATTGCCAAAGAATTGATCATTTTTCTCCGCCAAGTGACTGATAATTAGTCACAGAGTTCCCCTGCCTCATTGCATCCTTGGGGAAGGGTATTCAATAAATGGCAAGTAAACAGGGTTCTGGAATCTTTCCAACAAACATGGACTTCTGCACAACAGGCTCGCTAACTTAGATAGTTAGCGGATCTATTTCCAGTGGAAAAGAGAATTCTATTCTTTATATACCGCAAGAAATGCATAGCATTTCTATCTAAGCAAAGGACTTTTTGAAGGTATACTCAAAGCATGCTTTTCGTAATAAGCAAACGCACCGGTTTACTTACAAATATTCGATGCGTTTGTTATAACCAAGTTACAAATATCCAAGTCATTTGCCATAATTTATCTCTTTTTTGCCATCTCAGGCATGACCGGAGCATAAGTCATTGATATTATTGACGCCACAAACATCAATATGAAAAACAGCATCAATGTAAATCCCCAGGTCTTGCTTCCTAACTGCTTGTAGATATACAATGCAGATATCAAAAAACCAACAATAGAAGCAATCATGAACGAGCCATGTAATGGAGCGACCTTTGACCACATAACTATCACCTCAAGGCTTACTTCTGAGGGTGTGCTATTTAAACTTTACTAGGTTTATCTTGTCAAGAACCGCCGACCTAAAGGTCGGGACGTGTTCTTGAGCATGCTCAGAAATCGTTGGCTTTCTCTGAGGCAAAGCATCAGAAGCGTGCGCCACTAGCGATTTCTGACATATCTATATCTTTTCTTGCCTTGTCTATATCCTTTTCCAGATTCTCCATAAACCTTGAGATCAATCCTGCACATATCTGCTTGTCTTCACCGCAAAGAAGCCTTCCTCCCCTGCAATCGTCATATATCTTTTTCAGATCATTATCATCTTCCATAAGGTGCTGCTTATATAATTCGAAAATTATACAATCTTCCGGAACACCCCCCATTTTTCTTTGCTCTTCAACTGTCTTTCTCCCGCCTGTTTTTGCACACATCACTTTCTTGACAGCTTTTTTTGGGTCGTCTGGAAGATCAATGGATGATTCTGGTTTTGATTTTGACATCTTTAATGCGCCGTCAAGAGAGGGTGTAAACTTATGGTATAATCCTGAAGGAAGGAAGAACTTCTTTTCTTTTGTCCTTCTGACTATATCCCTTGTTAACCTTATCGCTGGATCCTGATCAACACCGACAGGAATCACGCCAGGCATCCTTTCCTTAAGCTGAGGATACAATATATCTGCTGCCTGGGTAAGTGCAGACATGATCCTGCCCGGATCTGCCACTCCAAAGATAGCCTTATACTCATTTAAGGTGATCTTTTTTGAAAATTCATACGCTAGATGCATAACTTCCTTATTTTCTGACTGGAAATAGAAAGTAGTATTTTTTGGATCAAGGCCTAATGCCAAATATGCAGGGATCTGAAATTCCAGTGCATTTTCCCTTGCTTCCTTAAGGCTTATCCCCCTTGCTGCTGCTGCCTCAAGGTCTGCAACAAGGCAGAATGTTTTTGCTCCATGCTCCTGAAAGTATTTTATGTTTTCCACTACCATCTTTGTGCCAAGATGCACTTTTTTTGCCGTAGGCATTATGCCGGATAGAACATAAAAAGGCTTTTTTCCCTTCATGGCTGCCAAAACAGGTTTAATATCCCGCTCTGCAAAAACCACTCCTCTCCTCATCAGCTTGTTTGGAGAAGGATAATTCTTTATATCAAAAGGTTCCAGGCCGAAATCCTTAATCACCTTCACATAATCAGCAACCAGCTCTGAGCCATAGGGATCGATAGTCTTTGTCATAGCATAGGGAAATAGATTGTCAATTTATAAATCTTGTTGCATGTGATGTCCTAGAACAATGAAGTAAACCAGCCTGTTACTCTTTTAAGAATAGGGGGTTTTTTACAGACGCCTTTCCTACAGATCCTATCTTCACACTCATAGTAGTTGCTGCATGAATCCTTAAATTTTTTTAAGGATTGTATGCTGCCTTGCTGACTACAATAGCTGCCATTATCCTTGACTCCTATCGAAAGGCATTTGCCATCTTTCTCACAGCCAGGCTTTGCAGTATTTGAGCATCTTTTGGGTGAGCCGCTGCATACATCGATAGTGCAGGGCTTATTGTCATCGCAGGTTTGGTCTTGGTCACACTGGCTGCAATCAGTGTCTGCTGGGTAGGTGCAATTTGACTGACAGATCGAGTCGTTTGATATGCAGGGGATTACTGAAATGTTTCCTAAGGATAGATTGATAAGAGAGCTATTTGTCGAATTCATCGTAGTTTGATTTATCTTGCAATCATTATCATTTTTTTCGCTGCATTTTTTTGGACAACAACCATCATCATTCTTGCACCACAGGATAAGCTTATGCTTGCATCTTAAGGGGTCGCCATCACATTCATCGATAGTGCAGGCATTACTGTCATCACATTGCTTGCTGGATGAACACAAACCGCAATCCGTACAGGAAAGGCCGCTTCTTAGGCAAAACCTTGCTGAAGTATTGGTCGATGAAGTTGCAAGTGTTATCTCATCGAGGGTTATGTCTGAAAGATCACCAAATGAATATTTCTGGCCTTTTTCAAGCTCATTTGTAATCTCTCCGTTCACCTTGAACTTGACTGCCAGGTCTCCTGAATTATTGACCAAAGAATGGAATGTGACATTATACTCGTTGCCATTTGCAGTGTAAGACTTTGACTGATCCTTATTGAGGGTCGCTGTCAGGTCACATGCATAGGCAGCTGAAGCAAAAACAATGACCATCAATCCAAGTATTATTTTTTTCATCTGAAGGTCGCTTTCTTAAGCGCTTTTATATAATCTTTCAAGCTTTTTAACAATTCGGCGTGGTTTTTTATGTTCTTTTCTATCATCTTAACTATCGCCGAACCAACTATCGCACCATCTGCGCCCTCTTTTGTTACAGACCTAACTTGCTCTGGAGCTGAAATGCCAAAGCCAACACAGATAGGAAGAGAGGTCTTTGGACGAATCCTTTTTATCAGGCTCAAAGTCCCTTTTCCTAATTCTTTTCTTGCCCCTGTAACTCCGAGCCTTGAGACAACATAGACAAACCCATCGGTTTTTCCTGCTATTCTCTTCATCCGTTCGTCGGATGTCAATTGAGAGACTATAAAAACAGTGCTTACCTTGTTTTTCTTTGCATGATTTATGTATTCACCTGCTTCTTCTATGGGCAGGTCTGCAACCAACACTGAGTCAATGCCTGCTGCCTTTGCATCCTTATAGAATTTGGCAATACTTCTTTGGTAGATAAGATTTGAGTATATAAGGATTCCAATAGGTATGTGCTTATCGTATTTCCTTATCTTTCTTACAAATTCAAAGTTCTTGTCGGTATCTGCTCCAGCTTTTAGCGCTCTTTGGCCTGCTGCATGTATCGTTGGACCATCAGCTATAGGCTCGCTGAAAGCAAAGCCTAGCTCCAGGATATCTGCGCCTGAATCGATGATGGTTTTTACAATCTGCAGACTAGTATTGTAATCAGGATCGCCTGCTACAACAAAGGGAATCAAAGCCTTCTCTTTCCTTTCCTTTAATTGTGCAAACTTCTGCTTATATCTATCTTTCATTTTTAAGCCTTAGCACCTCTGAAAGGTCTTTATCACCCCTTCCTGAGAGATTTATAATCACAAGTTTGTTTTTGTATTCCTTTGCATGCTTTATGAGATAAGCAAGGGCATGGGAGCTTTCCAGTGCTGGGATTATCCCTTCTTCTTTGCTCAACAAGTTGAATGCATCCAGGCATTCTTTGTCTGTCGCATATCCATATTCTGCTCTTTTTATCTCCCTCAGATAGGAATGTTCTGGACCTATCGCACAATAATCAAGGCCTGCTGAGACTGAATGCGTATTAAATATCTGACCGAATTTGTCCTGAAGCACATATGTGAAAGTGCCATGGATAATACCTGGCCTGCCGAGCTGCTTGTCAGCAAACCTTGCTGCGTGTTCTTTTGTGCTTATTCCTTTTCCACCAGCTTCAACTCCTACCAGCCTTACTTTCCTATCGTTGATAAATCCTTTGAATATGCCTATGGCATTTGAGCCGCCGCCAACGCATGCTATCACTGTGTTTGGAAGCTTTCCTTCGCTTTTTAGTATCTGCTTTCTTGCCTCTTTTCCGATAATGCTCTGGAAGTGGGCGACCATGGTAGGATATGGATGAGGGCCAAGTGCACTTCCTAAAAGATAATGGGTATCTTTTACGCTTGCAGACCAATCCCTCAACGCTTCATTGATAGCGTCTTTAAGGGTTTTTGAGCCTGTATCTACAGGGACTACTTTTGCTCCCAAGAGCTGCATCCTGAAGACATTTGGCTTTTGCCTTTCTATGTCGGTCGTGCCCATATAGACTTCACACTTCAAGCCTAGTTTGCTTGCAGCTGCTGCTGTCGCCACACCATGCTGGCCTGCGCCTGTCTCTGCAATAACCCTTGTCTTACCCATATATTTTGCAAGCAAGGCCTGGCCAAGAGCATTGTTTATCTTGTGAGCGCCTGTATGTGCGATGTCTTCTCTTTTTAGATATAGCTTGCAGCCTAATCTCTTAGACATATTTTCTGCGTAAGTTAGAGGAGTCGGCCTTCCGACAAAATCTTTTAAAAGGGTGGTGAATTCTGCGTTAAATCTTTTGTCGGCCTTGTATCTATTGAAAGCTTTTTCAAGTTCCTGGCATGCTGGCATCAATGTTTCAGGGACAAAGATACCGCCATATTTACCAAAGCGTTTCATGTGAATGGGCTTATCAACAGCAATATACCTCCAAGGATATAAATGTATTTTTGGACTGCAAATATGTAAGTTATGAAAGGGATGCTTATGGCAAGATAGCCCAGGATGAAGGTTATTGCAAAGATACCTAGAAAAATGCCTATAACCAGATTTGCCTTCCCGATATAATTTCCCTTAGCCATTCCCATCAAGAGAAGACCAGCACCTAAGATGACTGCAGCCATCACTGCAAGATACGGCAAAGGCAGGACAGGGTATAAACTATTGTTCAAGAGCACGAGTCCAGCAACCACTGAAAGGATAACCTTATAGTCCATTTTTTGCAGCCTCGATAAAGTTTTTTAGCTTTTTACTATCTTTTTTTCCCTTGTTTTCCTTTACGCCAGAGTTTGTGTCCACGGCAAAAGGATTTACAATGCCTATCGCTTCCCTGACGTTGTCTGGGTTTAGGCCTCCTGCCAAGAACACTTTTTTGTTAAGCGCTTTAACTATTTTTCTACTGATGCTCCAATCGTGAGTTTTACCTGTGCCCCCCTTCTTTTTTCCTGATTTTGAGTCAAGGAGGATATAATCGACATAGGGCTCGTATCTTTTTGCCTCTTTTATCGAACTTTCATCTATGACTGAAATGGTCTTTGTGAGCTTTAATCTTGGAAGTGCTTTTCTGATCTTTCCTATCTCTTCTATAGGGATATCGTTATGAAGCTGGATTATCGAGGGAGAGATATCTTGTGCAATCTCAATTATGGGTTTTGCCTTTTTTAAGTAGGTCACAAAGACAGGAGACACTTCCAAAGGCAGGCTTTTGATTATTTCCTTTGCTGTCTTTCTTGAGACTTTGTCTTCAGAGAAGCCTATCTCTACAAGAAATCCAAGGAAGTCTGCGCCAAGGGTTGCTGCCTTCAGCGCATCTTTTTTGTTGGTTATCCCGCAGATTTTTACCTGACACATTTCATTAACTCCTTAATTTTTTTATCAATATCCTTTGACTGGATCAGGGATGTTCCTATCAAGACCGCATTCACATATGACTTAGCTTTTTTAATATCTGCACTCGTTTTAAATCCGCTTTCGCTGACTATAATTTTTCCTTTTGGGACAATCTTTGCCAGCTTTATCGTTGTGTTCAAATCAATCTTTAGCGTGTCAAGATTACGGTTGTTTATGCCGATTATCTCTGCCTTTGTCTTTAATACTTTTTTTAGCTCTTCTTTTGTGTGAACTTCAACAAGGCAGTCCATGCCCAGCTTTTTTGCTATCGATATATAACGGTCTATCTTGATTTTGCCCAGGATGGATGCTATAAGGAGGATTGCATCTGCTCCATAGCGCCTGGCTTCGTATATCTGGTATTCATCGATGATGAAATCCTTCCTTAGGATAGGTTTTTCTATGTGCTTTGATGCTTCGCTAAGCGAATGGATGCCTGTCTTGAAATACTTCAAGTCTGTAAGCACAGAGACTGCCTTGACGTGATGGTTATTTTGGTAGATGGTTGCTATCTTTTTTAGGTCAAAGTTATTTGACAATAATCCTTTGGATGGTGAAGCTCTCTTTATCTCTGCGATAAGGCCAAAACTGGTTGAAATTGCGCGCTTGAACGACCTCTTTGACCTTGTTATTTTATTTCTAAAGCTGCTTAAGGGCAATATCTTCTTTCTTCTTGCCACTTCCTTTTTCTTATGCTCTATTATGCTGTCTAGGATCATTGCTTTATCCTCCTTGAAGCAAGGACTTACCTGCTGGTCCATTCTTTTAGCTTGCTTAGCTTTTCCAAGGCTTTTTTAGAATCAACAGAATCTATCGCCATATCTATCCCCTCTTTTATGCTCGATGCTTTGTCAGCAGCATATATTGCTGCAGCTGAGTTTAAGACTACAATATCTTTTTTTGGGCCTTTTTCTTTTCCATGCAAAATATCGAGTATAATCTTTCCATTTTGCTCGGCTGAGCCTCCTTTTATCTCTTGAAGATTTGCGAGCTTTATCTTGAAATCAGTTGGCTTTATCTCGTATGTCCTGACATGATCATCCTCAAATTCAGCTATCTTTGTCTTGCCGTCCAATGTTACCTCATCAAGGCCGTTTCCATGAACAACAAGCGCATGCTTGCATCCAAGATTACCCAGAACTTCTGCCAATGGCTCCACCAGCTTTTCATCAAAGACGCCCATAAGCTCATACTTTGCTTCTGCAGGGTTTGTGAGGGGGCCAAGGATGTTGAATACTGTTCTTACTCCAAGCTCTTTTCTTACACCAATTGCATATTTCATAGCGTTGTGAAAAGAAGGGGCAAACATATAGCCTATACCTATCTCGTCAATGCATTTCTCAACCTGTGCGGGCTGTAAGTTTATGTTTATCCCTAATGCTGTCAAGACGTCTGCCGAGCCTGATTGAGAGGATACGCATTTGTTGCCATGCTTTGCAACCTTGATGTTTGCACCTGCTGTAACAAAGGCTGCTGCTGTGGAGATATTGAAAGTGCCTGATTTATCTCCGCCTGTTCCGACAACGTCTAAGAGGTTTCCTTTTGGATGTATGGTCTGCGCTTTTTTCCTCATAACCTGAGCAAAGGCAGTTATCTCATCTATGGTTTCACCTTTAAGCCTGAGTGCCACAAGAAATCCAGCTATCTGGGCTGGTGTGGTTTTACCGGACATAATCTCATCCATGACCTCTCTTGCCTCAACTATGGAAAGGTCTTTTTTGTCGATAAGCTTAGAAATCGCCTGCTGAATCATCTTATCATCCTTAAGAGATTTTCAATAAGCTTTCCGCCGACTGGAGTGAGGATAGATTCAGGATGGAACTGCACGCCGATAACCTTGAATTCCTTGTGCCTTACTGCCATGACCAGATCTCTCTTGCTTCTTGCAGAAACCTCCAGGCAATATGGAATATCATAGCCGACAAGACTGTGGTATCTTCCTGCCTGGAAAGGGTTTTCAACACCTTCAAAGATTCCAATGTTATCGTGGGTTATCTTTGAAGGTTTGCCGTGGATTGTTTCTATTGCCCGGTCTACCCTGCCTCCAAAATGCTCTATGATGCACTGATGGCCAAGGCAAACACCAAAAATTGGTATTTTTCCTTTGTAATTTGAAAGGATATCATTACAAATGCCTGATTGTCTCGGTGTTCCTGGACCTGGAGAAAGAACGATGAGACTCGGCTTGAATTCTTTTACTGCTTGTTCTATTGTTTTTGCGTCTGTGTTGTTTCTATAAACTAATACCTTGCAGTCCCTTTTTTCAAACTCGTCGACCAGATTATAGGTAAATGAGTCAAAGTTGTCGATAAATAGGATATTCATCTTGAACCACCTGCTATCTCAATGGCTTTAAGACATGCTTTTGCCTTTTTTTCTGTCTCTGCAAATTCTGAGGCAGGGATAGAGTCGTAAACGATACCTGCTCCTGCCCTTATATAGGCTTTGTTGTTCTTCAGGAACATGCTTCGGATAACAATCGTTGTGTCCATATCACCGGCTGGTGTGATGTAGCCGACTGCTCCGCCGTAGAATCCTCTCCTGGTCTTTTCATACTTTCTGATGAGTTTCATGGCTTCTATCTTTGGTGCTCCGGTCAATGTTCCCATGTTCATGGTTGCTAGATATGCGTGCAATGCATCCAGGTCTTTTTTTAAAGTGCCGCTCACATTGGATACAAGATGTTGGACATGGCTGTATTTTTCAACTACATAAGGTTCGTTGCAGAACCTTGTACCTGTCTGTGAAACCTTTGCAACATCGTTTCTTGCAAGGTCTATGAGCATTGTGTGCTCTGCAAGCTCTTTTTGATCTATCTTTAGTTCTGCTTCATATCTTGAATCCAGGTCTGGGTCAATCTTTTCGTTTACTATACCCCTTGGCTTTGTTCCTGCTATCGGCCTAATCTCTATCGTCTTTTCCTTCTCTCCCTGGACCCTTAAGGACATCTCAGGTGAGGCTCCAAGCAGGATACCATCAGACTGGTTGATGTAAAACATGTATGGAGAAGGATTTAGCTTTCTTAGGGTTGT
>DASRUK010000161.1:0-4377 GCA_035655475.1 Candidatus Nanoarchaeia archaeon | reverse complement strand
AAAATAAGGTTACAACTAAATATAATAGTTTCATCCCTAATCATAGCACTGTTTATAATAGCACTTGCTTCTATAATCATTAATATCGATGATATACTACCTATCGCAGGAAAGTATACTTATCCATCAATATATCTGATGATATCTTTATTTCTAATGTCACTTTTACCTATGATGGGATATCGTCCTTTCCTCAAGAGCAAAGCTGAAAGGGAGAGGATCAGGCTTGAACGGCAAAAGAGTAAGGAAAAGAAACTAAGATTAAAAGAGCAGATGAGGCTGGCAAAGCTGGATATAAAGAAACATAGACTTATTGAGAATAAGAAAAGGCAGCAGGAGAAAGAACGGCTAAGAAAGGAAGCCCAGGCTAGAAAAGAAGCGACGATAAAAGCAAGAAACATCGAAAGGGAAAAGATAAAAAAAGAAAAAGAGAAGATTAAGCTTGAAAAGAAAAACCAAAAAGACGCAGAGAAGGAAAGAAAAAGAAAGCTTGCAGAGAAGCTCAGGGAAGAAGCACCCAAAAGAAGGCTGGAGAAACTTAGGCTTGCAACCGAAAGAAGGATAAAGCACGAAGAATCAAAAAGAATAAGGATGCTTGAAAAAGAAAGAAGAAAAGCCGAGAAACTAAAAGCGAAGGAAGAGCGCAGAAAAAATAAGGAAGAACAAAAGGAGCTAAAGAAGAAAGAAAGAGTCCCTCTTGTAAAAGAGCTGTCATCAAGCCTCAAGATAGACATCGGCAAATATGAGACAGATATAGACATATTATACAAGATCATAGATAAGAACAGCAGGATAAAGCTTTCTGCCATCGCAAGCTATTTTGGCATCGATGAAAGAAAGGCTGAGGAGTGGGCACATATACTTGAGGAGCATAACCTTGCGGAGATACATTACCCCCCGATAGGCGGGCCGGAACTAAGAAGGAAGAATGGCTGAATCAGTAGTCGAAAAATATGAGATAGAATCTGAAGGCGTCAAGGTAGATGTAAACATAAAAGGCGGCAAGGGGTATACCAACAGGTATGAGATAATAGTCGAACAGTTGAGCAGGCCTACAGTCGCACTTATCGATGAAATAAAACATGAGCTGATAACCGAGGTAAAGGTATCTGCTGCTGAGATACTTGATCCCAAGGCAATCGACCGCCTGAAAGATAAATTCAGGTCAAAGGCATGCGAGCTGCTCAAAGAAAAGCTGCCCAGGCTTGAAGAGAATACAAAAAAATTCCTTGTTGGAATATTGCTCCATGAGATGCTGGGGTTTGGAGAGATAGAATTCCTGTTAAACGATGGCAATCTTGAAGAGATTATAATCAACTCTGCAAACGAGCCCATAAGGGTCTACCATAAAAAATATGGATGGCTCGTAACAAACATAGTGGTAGACTCTGAAGCAAAGATACAGAATTTCTCAAATATGATAGCCAGGAGAGTAGGCCGGCAGATAACCGTCCTCAATCCGCTGCTTGATGCACACCTTGTGACTGGGGATAGGGCAAATGCTGTGTTTTATCCTATATCAAACAAGGGAAATACCATAACCATAAGAAAATTTGCCAGGGATCCTTGGACGGTGACAGACCTAATCAACAACAACACTTCAAATTCTTCAATATTTGCCCTTATCTGGATGGCGATACAGTATGAGATGAACATACTTATCTCTGGCGGAACAGGGTCTGGCAAGACCTCTTTTCTGAATGTCTGCACCCCGTTCATGCCACCAAACAACAGGATAATAAGCATAGAGGATACCAGAGAGCTGCAGCTTCCAAAATACCTTTATTGGTGCCCTCTTACAACAAGGCAGCCAAATCCTGAAGGCAAGGGAGAGGTTACGATGCTTGATCTCCTGATAAACAGCCTAAGGATGAGACCTGATAGGATAATCCTTGGAGAGATGAGAAGAAGACAGGAGGCTGAGGTTCTATTCGAGGCAATGCATACAGGACATAGCGTATATGCAACAGTGCATGCAGACTCTATCCATGAAACCATCCAAAGGCTGACGAACCCTCCTATCGAGATCCCACCTAACATGCTTGGCTCTGTAAATCTGAATGTGGTAATGTTTAGGGACAGAAGAAGAGGTCTTAGAAGGATGTTTCAGATTGGAGAATTCATCGTGACCGAAGAAGGCGGAGAGGTAAACATCAAACCAAATATAATCTACAGGTGGAAGGCTGCAAATGACACAATAATCCAACACTCGAACTCAGTCAGGCTTTTTGAAGACCTGTCCAGGCATACTGGGCTATCCCATAGTGAAATCCAAAAGGATCTTGAGACAAAGGAAAACATCCTAAACTATATGGTCAAGAATAAGATAAGGGATCTTGAAAGAGTAGGAAGCCTGTTTAATAAATATTATATAGATACAGAGACCTTAGTACAGAGTATAGAAAAGAATGCCAAACCCTCTGCCCTGCTAAAAGATTGATCGCTATGTTTAAAATACCCTATACAATACTGCCTCCAAAGGTCTTGAAGGACGCCTCTTATAGCTTTACTGGCGTTGCTGAAGCAGTCGAAGTGTTGTTTCCTTTCTTAAAGATGCACCTTAGGCAGGCGCAGGTAGATTACTCGGTCAAGGAATACCTGAGAATGTGCCTATTATCCAGCGTCATCTTTTTCTTTTTTCTCGCTTTCTTATTTATAATAGTCCTCTTTGCTGCAGGGGTATCTGGATTTCTTTTATTTGGACTCATCGTCCCACTTGTTATAACCCTTTTCACTTTTTTCCAGCAGATAGCTTACCCCAAGATCCATGCGAACAAAAGGATAAAAGATATCGAAAGAAACCTTCTTGCTGCGCTACAGAACATGCTTGTAGAGCTTAATTCAGGTGTGCCACTATTTGGCATCCTTGTAAATATATCGAAGGCAGATTATGGTGAAGTCTCCAATGTTTTCTCAATCGCCATAAAAGAGATAAATGCAGGCAAACAGCAGATCGAGACATTGGAGGAGCTTGCGGCAATCAATCCCTCGCTTTTTTTCAGGAGGGCAGTATGGCAGATAGTCAATGGCATGAAATCAGGGGCTGATATGGCAAGCGTAGTCAGCGAGATAATAGATTCTTTATCTGAAGAACAACTGCTGCAGATCCAAAGGTATGGAAGCCAGCTAAATCCCCTGGCCATGTTTTATATGCTTACTGTAGTCATAGCGCCTTCACTTGGCATGACTTTTCTAATCATCCTATCATCATTCATCTCCTTATCTGAGTTTACCCTTAAAGGCATATTTTGGGGGCTTCTTGGAGTCGTCATCTTCTTCCAGATAATGTT
Source organism: Candidatus Nanoarchaeia archaeon (assembly GCA_035655475.1). Taxonomy (GTDB): domain Archaea; phylum Nanobdellota; class Nanobdellia; order Woesearchaeales; family JACPBV01; genus DASRUK01. The sequence goes on along the minus strand of DASRUK010000161.1, from coordinate 1,087 downwards.
TATGGGACTTATCAAGTCAAAGAGGCCAAACCTCCTAAGTGATTAACATGTCAGAAACCGCTATTGACACAACCAAGGTAAAGCGAGCGGTTTCTGAGCATGCTCAAAAACCCTCGACAACAGGCTTTAGCATTTCAATACGGGGTTTTTGACATGTATAGATTCTTATCCAACATCTATCCCAGAAAGCTTAAGGATGACTATAAGAAAACGATGGTATACTCTGGCATAAAGATAGATGTCCATAAGTTCATCGGATTTGTGATCGCACTTTCTTTCCTCTCATCTGTCGCTGCTGCATTCTTCCTGGGATATCTTTTTGAGGTATCATTCTGGGTAACATTTTTCCTTGGCTTTTTTGGCATGCAAGTCCTTGCATACTTTCTCCTGCTGATTAGAGCTGACTCAAAGGCAAGGTTTGTCGAAAGCATCCTTCCGGATGTTCTGCATCTTATGTCAAGCAATCTAAGGGCAGGGCTTACCACAGATAAAGCGCTTCTCCTTGCAGCAAGGCCTGAGTTTGGCCCATTTCAGGATGAGATAAACCAGGTGGGAAAAGAGATAACCATGGGCAAGGAGATAAGCGAGGCTCTTGCTGAAATAAGCAAAAAAATCAAGTCTGAACGGCTTAAGAAAACTATAGCACTTATAGTGTCAGGACTTAGGTCAGGAGGAGAGCTTTCTGCACTGTTAGAGCAGACTGCAAAGAACCTTAGGCAAGAGAGGATGGTCGACAGCAGGATAAGGGCAAATGTCATGATGTATGTGATATTTATATTTACAGCAGTATGTTTTGGCGCTCCGATGCTTTTTGGGCTATCGTCATTTCTTGTTGAAGTGATGACAGAGAGCCTTGGGGCAATCGAAATCCCAAAGACTGCGGCTGCTCAGATGCCAATATCCTTTTCAGACATATCCATCGACCCCAGCTTTGTCGTATTCTTCTCATGCTTTTTTTTGATATCATCTTCGATACTGGGAGCTTTGATACTGGGACTTATCTCCAAAGGCAAAGAAAGAGAGGGCATCAAGTTCATGCCAATACTAATAGTGCTTAGCTTGTTAGTCTTTTTTTTAGTAAGATTTG
>DASRUK010000160.1:0-5776 GCA_035655475.1 Candidatus Nanoarchaeia archaeon | reverse complement strand
GGCAAACAGGATCTGCCAGGACTGGCTTGGAGAGGACATGGGCTCTGTCTCAAACATCGCTCACGAGACAAGAGAGATCCATATAAAAGAGCAAGTCACCATAAAATCAAAAGACGGCAAAGAGCTGTCATTCAACCTCGTCGACAATCCAGGTATTGCTACAAAGATTGATTATGAAGATTTCTTGAAAGCAGGCATGAATGAGAAGGACGCAAAATCAAGGGCAAAGGAAGCTACAAAAGGAGTTATCGATGCGATAAAATGGCTGGATGATATGGACACAGTAGTAATAGTCCTCGACGCAACAAAGGACCCATACAGCCAGGTTAACATCACAATCATAGGAAACCTTCAGGCAAGAAACATACCTGTACTTATAGTGGCAAACAAGGTCGACCTAAAGAAAGCGAAGATAAAAAAGATCCAGGCGGCTTTCCCTCAATATAATGTTATAGGCATCTCAGCCAAATACGGCACAAATATCGACCAGTTTTATGAAGGCATCTTCGCCTTGGTAGGATAAAAATGGGACTCATACTCCAATTCGTTCCGTACTCAGAGATTGAAGAGCTTGGGCCTGCAAGAAGGGTAAACAAGCTTCTTGATATCGCAAAGCAGAACAAGATTGTCCTATTGGAAGGCAGGCTAAAAAAGGAAGAGGAAAAGGACTTGATCGAGATAACCATGGAAGAGGTAAACAACCGCTTTAAGGGAATAGAGCTTGCTGTGATAAACCCTCAAAAGAAAGACATTGGTTTTATCAAAGGGATAAAGTCAGGCATGATTAACATGCTCCTTGGCGACAGGCAGGGTTTTACGATAATCGGTCCTGCGACAATAGTAAAAGAGATAAAGAAAGACCCTGATAAGATAGAGTTGTTCACAAAAGAGAACGGAAACTCAAAGAAGAAAAAATAAAAATGCCCCATCAATGCGTCAGATGCAGCACTTTCTATGATGACGGAGCTGGCGAAATAATCAAAGGCTGCAAATGCGGCGGTAAATTATTTTTCTACGTTAAAAAAGAAAAGCTTGATGCAGCAAGAAGACTTGCAGAAGAGATAAAGCTCACTCCAAAAGAAAAAGAGCAGATAGAAAAAGATGTCTTTGACATGGTCGGCTCAGAGATTGATGCAGAAGAGCCGGTTGTCCTTGACCTCGAGGCGATAAGGGTGTTAAAGCCAGGCAAATATGAACTAGACCTTGTCCATCTTTTCAAAGGCGAGCCATTGATATTCAAGCTTGAAGAAGGAAAATATATGATAGATTTGGTAGAAAGTTTTAAGAAGCTCGAATCCAAGAAAAACTAAGCCACGATTATTCTATCGTCTAAACAGTTAGGTTTATATAGGCGGTTGACCGTTGGCCTAACTATGGCAGATAAGCAAAAAATAGCGGTTATTCTCGCACTATTGGCGATAATCCCATGGGTAGGCTACCTTTTTGGCCTTGCAGCGATAATCCTGGGCATTGACTGTTTGATCAAGGAAAAAAAGAAAGGTCTTGCCATAGCTGCATTGGTAATATCGATAATTATCATCTCAGTTAAGATTTCCATAGCGATTACAGGTTTATTGTCTGGTTTTCTTCAACCTATCGCTGAGTTTTCTCAGTTAGATTATGAGCAAGCCTTGAATAAATGCCAATCTCAAGAAGGAGATCTTCAATCAGTCTGCTACGCTGGACTCGTGCTTCTCCATATTAATGATACGCGGGTAGAAAGCGGAGATGCCTGTATAAATATTACCGCTGATAAAACAAGGGTCGAATGTCTTGCATTCACTGCAATAATGACCAATAATACTGATCTCTGTTTGAGGATAGAAGCGTATGATATGCAGGAGACAACGGACGCGAAAAATTATTGCATAGCCATGGTTACCAATGATGAACTTTATTGCAGTTATATCTCGGACTACAGTCAAAAGCTAAGCTGCATACAAGGATTAAAAAAAGATCAGATAAGAAACATATTTGGAGTTGATTGATATGGATAAAAGATTGAAAAAAATGAATATATTGGAACGTTTGAAAGCAGTTATTGTTTCTCCTTCAAAGCTGTTTAATGATATAAAGAAGGAAGACTATAAGCCGACACTTATATATTATTTAGTTGTGGTTTTGGGGCTGGGTATATTTTCTTCATTGATAACCTATGCCACAGGAAAAGCGCAAGTGGAGCTAGGGAATTTGGTAATATCCTGGATAACATCGATAATAAGCATGTTCATTATGGCCTTCTTCATCGGTCTTGTCGCATCCTGGTTTGGAGGAGACAGAAGCTGGGTGCAGGGCTTAAAGGCAATAGTCTATCCTGCAAGCATCTTCGCAATATTTGGCGTATTGATGGCGATTGCAATAGCAGTAGTACCTTCGCTGGCAAACCTTGATTTCCAGGACCCTCAACAGATAATGGCAAATCTTGGCGCACTTGTCGGAGCAGCTGTTGGTTTTGGGTTGATAGCATTAGCACTCCTGGTATGGGTCATCATATTATATGTCAAGGGCATATCCATCAGTAGCAAACTTAGTGTAGGAAAGGCTATTGGAACTTTGATAATTGCAGGATTGCTCGCAGCCATAGTTTCAGGTATGCTCAGCTGGATCCTGCTAAAGATAGGTTTGCTAAAACCAGTTATAAATGCTGGACTAAAGTAAATTTTTTTATACTTCTTATTCTTTTTTCTTTGTATGTTAGAGTTATTATGCCCTGCAGGAAGCCTTGCTAATCTAAAGGCTGCTATCCAGAAGGGCGCAGATGCAGTATATCTTGGCATGAAGAAATTCAGCGCAAGGGATTATGCTACTAATTTTAACAAGGAATATCTTAAGCAGGCAGTAAAGCTCTGCAAGTCAAACGATGTCAAGCTTTATCTTGCGATGAATACCCTTGTAAAGAACCATGAGTTAAAAGAATATTTTGGCCAGCTTTCATACGCCTATTCAGAGGGTATTGACTCGGTGATTATACAGGACTCTTCCTTTATAGATATCATCAAAAAGGCATACCCTGACTTAAATGTCCATATATCGACCCAAGCAGGCGTCATGAATTCAGCTCATGCAAACCTGTTTGCAAAAGCAGACAGGATAACATTGGCCAGGGAACTTACAAAAGAAGAGATTGCACGCATTAGAAAAAACTGCAAGGCAGAGCTGGAAATATTCTGCCACGGCGCATTATGCGTCTCCATCTCAGGCTCCTGCCTTTTCTCAAGTTTTATTGGAGGACGCTCAGGAAACAGGGGAAAATGTGCCCAGCCTTGCCGAAGGAGATATAACAACAAATACCTGTTATCGACAAAAGAGCTCTGCCTGATAGATAAGGTTCCAGAGATAGCAAAATTAAACCTAAACGCGATTAAGATTGAAGGAAGGATGCGAACACCCTACTATGTGGCAACAGTCACAGAGATTTACAGAAAAGCCATAGACAGCTATTATGAGGGCAATTTTACGATAACTGCTGACATGAGAAAAAAGCTCGATGACGCATTTAGCAGGGAATTTACGCAAGGGTGGTTCGAGGACTCAAAAGATATTTTTAACATGAGTAAGGCTGGTGGAAGATGCAACATAAACCAGATAAGGGAAGAGTACAAGGTCGCAGTAAAAGACATCAAGATAGACAGGCAAAAAAAAGAGGTAAATCTAAGCCAAGGCAGGAAAAACAGCACCAAAAAACAATTATTGGTCAGGGTCTACAATAAAAATGATGCGCTCGCAGCGCAAGACAGCGGAGCAGATATTATCTTTTGTGACTTATTAAACAAAAACTTCATGGAAATTAAAGGATCGCTCAAATGCGAGCTATATGGAGTAACCCCCAGGATAATGCTTGACAATGATCTGCCTAAAATAAAACAGGCAATAGAAGAAAAGAAGCCATACGGCCTCCTTGCAGGAAACCCCGGAATCCTCAGCCTAAATCTCGATCTTCCATTGTATCTTGACTATAGCCTTAACTGTTTTAATGATATCAGCCTATCATCATACAAAGACGTCCCCATAATATCCCCTGAGTTGAGTATAAATGAGTTAAAGCGGTTCCAAAACAAGGAATTTGCAGTCTTGGTCCATGGCAGGATAAGGCTGATGACCTTAAGGCATAACTTGCCCGCTGGAGTTATAAGAGATGAAAAAGCCGCCCCTTTTATAGTCAATCCGATCTATAACGGAACAGAGGTTTTAAACAATAAAGAACTTGGCTTGCTTAGCAAAAGCTCGCAATTGGTAAGCTCTGGGATAAACAGGTTCTTTATCGATACAGACAAAGAAGTGGCAACCATCGTCAGGCTTTACAGGCAGATTCTAGATAATAAAAAGGTTGACGATGGAAAGCTAAAAAACAGATATGTTCTTGGCTGGGCGTATAGAGAAGTAGTCTAGCTACCTATTTGCCACTATCTCGACAATATCTCCGTCTTTGAGCATATGATCCTTTCCTACAGTCCTCTTTGTCTTGACGTCTATTGCTCTTATGAAGTTATTGCCAAAATCCGAATGAAGCCTGAACGCAAACTGAAGGGCAGTAGTGCCTCCGGGCATTAAAAAGCAGTCAGGGATGACATTGCCATGCTGGTCTTCAAGCTTTGTGGCTCCCCCAGGAAACAAAGCGATGTACTTAAGCAGCTCAAACACTGCTTTGTCAAGGATGTTTTGCACCCCTGTGGAGCCATGTTTCCCAAGGATGTCTGACTTGATGAAGTTAAGCGCCTTTTTCTGCCTTTCATTCAGCTTGGACTCATCATTTAACTCAAAGCTTCCTTCACCTGGGATATAGTTTATCAAACTGTGCTTTGCAGCCTCACGAAGAGCAAGCTCGCTTTCTGCGCTGCATCTTACCATAAGCTTGCCTGGAAATTCTTTCTGTATCCTGATAAAGTTCTCCTCAGCGCCGGGGACATCTATCTTATTGCATGCGATTATCATGGGTTTTGTCTTTCTCCTTATTTGAGACCCGAGGTTCATAAGGTCGCTTTCTGTCCATTCAGTTATCTTCTTGTTGATAAGGTCAGATTTATTTAATATCTCCAGGACAATCTCTTCAGTGACTCCAAGACCCACGACATGCCGGGATAATGCCTTGTGGATCTTATCGTTTGTCTGCTGTACAGTCCTTGAAAACTTCTCCCATCCTTTTTTGAGTAGTCCTAGTATCCAGTAGTCAAGCTCTTCATCTAAAAATAAGATATCGTTTTTTGGATCATACGTCCCAGGCTCGATAGGCTCTCCCTTCTCGTTTGTTGTGCCTGCGATATCGACGACATGGATAAGCACGTCAGCCTGCCTTAGGTCGTCGAGGAACTGGTTTCCCATGCCTTTTCCATCATGCGCTCCAGGAACAAGGCCTGCCACATCGATCAACTGTATTGGCACAAACCTCTTGCCGTTCAAGACAAATCCTTCCCTGGGATTGCTTATCTTGCCAAACGGTTTGGCAGGATCCTCTATCTTGACATATCCTACCCCTGAATTTGGCTTGATTGTTGCAAAAGGATAGTTTGCTATCTCGACCTCTGCCAGAGTCGCAGCTTTAAAGAAAGTGGATTTTCCGACATTAGCCTTGCCTACAACACCTACTATCATTGTCAAAATCATAGTTTCACCGCTCTATAAAAACTTTTTCAAAAAGGGGCACTGTTAACTCTTCGGCATACATGAAATCTCTATCAATTTCAGCAGCTTATTTCTTCCCAAGTCAAGTTTGATGCCTGCAGCCTCGGCAGGCGTCCTGCCTTTAAGTTCCATATTTGGATTGACAAAATTATGGATG
>DASRUK010000159.1:0-2470 GCA_035655475.1 Candidatus Nanoarchaeia archaeon | reverse complement strand
TCATCTTCCAAAATCCATCGTCGGGTACAAATAACCTGTTGCAGTTATTGCAAAGGTAGCGCTGTTTCTTGCCTGTCTTGTTGATGCGAAAACCTGCTTTGACAAGGTTTGTTGACTTTTTGCAGAAAATGCAAAATACCTTCATAATATCACCTCAAATGTCAATAGAACGAGGTACTATATTAATCTGCCGAAGATTTAACAATGCCCTAACACAGTAAGCTTTATATAGAATCAATATTGAGATTTTGTCTATGGCAAAAGAGGGCATTATATATCTTCAGCTTGAGAAGAGCAGGATAAAGCGGGAGAAGGCAAAGATAGCGCTTAATATCGGCCTCGTGCTCTACTTTGGATTTCTTATCGCAGGGATAATAGGTTTCTCGTTTAAATTTATCGACAATATCGTCTTGAATGCTCTTGTGATATCCGGGATAATAATACTTATCGTTAGCACGCTTCCTTACCTTGTCATAGCACACAAAGAAGAGAAATGGATAGATGAGAAATTAAGATGAAGAAGGCTATGTCTCCACTAATATCTACAATCATACTCATAGCTTTTGCTGTAGCCCTTGGAGGAGTGGTGATGAGCTGGGGGACTAGCGCAACACAGCAAGGAGCTGGATGCGGACAAGCAAGCCTTAAGCTTGTCAGCTATGAAGACGGCGCTTGTATAAAAGATGGCACACTCTATGTCAGCCTTTACAATGACGGCGATATTGCGCTTGATGGAGTGAAGATAGGTGTTATAGGGGATAAGATGTATTCCAATACTTATTACCAAAAGATAGGTGTTGCAGAGCTTAGCAAGGCAAATGTTGAATATCCGGTTATTAGTGGAGTGAGTAAGGTTGTTATTACGCCCATGTTCTTTAAGGACAGCAAGGAGAACTATTGCGGGCAGAAAGGTTTTTTTATCGATAAGATAGGTGAGTGCCAATGAAAAAAGAAATTTTACGCCATAGGCCAAAGATGCAGGCTTGGAAGAAGGTCGTTCTGCTACTACCTGCTTTGCTTAGCGCATCGTGGATAATATTCTTGAAGTACCAACAAAGCACTTATGTAAACGAGATGCTTGCTCCTGCGAGCACTGGGCCGCTGATCATAGCACTTGCGATATTTACTGGAGGGTATCTTGTATTTTTGATGCTGATGTTTTCTGACAGCATACATGATACTATATGGAAATTACTTGGACACTAAGCGAATCAGTTCTTTTAGGATCTTCTGAATAGTGCACTGTCCTTTTTTGTTCAAGCTGGCAGATGTCAACTATCTCAGGTATCACTTTTACTATACCTCCTGAACCGTTTAATATTCCTATCTTTCTATTGAGAGCAAAAGCAGCTGTAAACTCGTTTAGTGAGCCTATCCTTCCACCGATAATGATGATTGCGCCTGAATTGTAAACCAAGTCGTAATTCCTTCCGGGTATTCCCCTTCCTGTAAAGATGTAATCGACGCCTTCTATTATGGAGAACTTAAAGAAAGACTCATGTTCTTCCTTATCCTTTGCTGGAGAATAGCAGGCAGCTTTTCCTTTGGATCCTATATTTCCCATGAGTGCTGCAAGAGGATAGCCTGTTCCTCCGCCGGTCAACAGGATGTTGCCTGTCTTTGCTATCAAGGAGCCTATCTTTCTTGACTTTAGCAGTATCTCTTTATCATCACCATGGCCTGAGCTGCATACTGCTATATTCATTTTTTAAGCATTAAGAAAACAAACAATAAAAAGATTATGACTCCAAGAAGGACAATAAGCACCAATCCAAGTGCAAGGGCCATACTTGGACCGTAAGAAAGCCTTGTTGCTGAAAGTGTCTTTGTGCTGGTCAATGTCTCTTTTGCAGCAGGAGGTATGCTTTTTACCGACAGCTTTTGTTCTGTAGTGCAGCCTTGTATCGTCAGCTTTGCCTGGGAAGACTCTGATCTGCCATCATAAGCTGCTGTAACCTTAAAATCATAGGTGGCTGACCCTATGCCTGGAGGAAGGGTTATGGGGAATATGCGCCTAAAGTCAGCATCGCTGTCTGTTCCTGAGCCAAGCTCGATGTCTTTCTCGTTTAACACTGTTCCAAGGTAGTTGTTGTCTACCTTAAGGCTCACTTTTTCATCCTCTCTTCCCAGGTTAAGGAGCCTTATGTCAAGGTTTGCTGTCTCGCTGCATCTGATAAGTGAGGGAGAAAATTCTGCGCTTTCTATCTGTACATTGTGCCTTTCTTTTTTTACTTCAAGCTCTGAGTTCCATGCATCGGTATGTGCATTGTTGCCAGAGTCATAGCCGGTTGCTTTGATTGTGACCTTATAGTCACCATCATCAATCCTTGTGGGAAGCTCAAAACTTAGCTTGGATTCTGAAGTTTTGCCTGGCTCAATATTTGCTATCGAAGAATCATCCTCAAGATCGAGGTCATCGATAGAGGCTGTCACTTTGATGTCTTTGATACTCTTATCATATCCATTCTTT
>DASRUK010000158.1:0-5000 GCA_035655475.1 Candidatus Nanoarchaeia archaeon | reverse complement strand
AGATTCGCAAAGAAGGAGTGACCTATGGCACAATCACAGATTATTGGGACAGGTTTGAGAAAAATGTATAGTTTAGCTGTCGCATTTCAGAGATGTTATAGAACAGGTATATTATTAGATACAGCTTAGCTTTAGAAAAGTATTTAAATAATTTACTGTTTTGTCAAGCCAAAGTGAAAGTTCTGATAGTTGGGGCTAGTGGGTTCTTGGGCAAAAAATTATATTCATCTTTATCCAAGGAGTTTATGGTCATCGGAACCAGCCAGAAGAGCAACGGCAATCTCATTAAGATGGACATCACAGAAAGGAAAGAAGCGGCTGAGCTGATAATATCCATAAGACCAGATATCGTAATCGTTTCCGCAGCGATGACGGATGCAGACCTTTGCGAGATCGAAAAAGAGAGGGCAAATAATATAAATGTCATCGGCATAAAGAATATCACAATTGCCTGTGTCAAGATAAATGCAAAACTAATATTTTTCTCAAGCGACTATGTTTTTGACGGCAAAAAGGGAGGATATAATGAAGACGAGGATACAAATCCATTAAATTTTTATGGGAAGACAAAGGTTGAATCGGAAGAGATAGTAAAAAACAGCGGCCTTTCATATATAATCGCAAGAATAAGCTGGCTGTATGGATTTAATTCACCTGGAGACAAGCAGACCTTTGTCAACTTTGTCGTCAATAACCTGAAGAGCGGCAAAGAGATAAGGATAGTAAAAGATCAGGTATCAAATCCCACATTGATCGATGATATCGCTGATGCGATAAAAGCCTTGATCAAAAAGAAAGAGGAAGGCTTATTCCATATCGCAGGAAGAGAGCCTATCTCCAGATATGATTTTTCATTAAGGATCGCCAAGGTTTTCGGTTTGGACACAAATTTAATAAAAGAGACAACCACACCCCTGTTAAGGCAGAAGGCGAGCAGGCCTGCAAACTCAAGCTTAGACATAACAAAATTGCAGAGCCTTGGTGTAAGAATGTCAAATGTCTATGAAGGGCTAAAAAAAATGAAAAGGCAGATGGTATGAAAGGAGTAATCTTGGCAGGAGGGACAGGCAGCAGGCTGATGCCCTTGACAAAGATAACCAACAAGCACCTGCTCCCTGTGTGGAAAAAGCTTATGATATACTATCCGCTTGAGAAATTCAGGGATGCTGGCATCAAAGAGGTGCTTATAGTAACAGGGAAAGAACATGCAGGGGATTTTATCAAGATACTTGGAAACGGCAAGGAATTCGGCATGTCACTTACCTATGGGCTCCAGGAAGAGGCAGGAGGTATAGCACAGGCGCTCTCGCTTGCTAATAATTTTCTTAAGTATGAGAATAAATTCGCAGTCATCCTTGGAGATAATATCCTTGAGGATGATATCAGGAAGGATGTGGCTGATTTTGAGAAGGGGAAGGAAGAGGCGCATATCTTCTTAAAAAAGGTCAAGGATGCCAGGCGTTTTGGCGTTGCTGAACTTAAAGGGGACGAGGTAGTCGGTATTGAGGAAAAGCCTGAGAAGCCGAAGACAGACTATGCTGTGACTGGTTTATACCTGTACTCAAATAACGTTTTTGAGATCATAAGGACATTGAAGCCTTCAAAGCGCGGGGAACTGGAGATAAGCGATGTAAATAACGATTATATACAGAAAGGGACAATCAAGGCCACAATCCTAAGCGGTTTTTGGACAGACGCCGGAACGTTTGAAAGCCTTTTTCGGGCGACGAAATTATTGAGAGATAAGGAGGAAAGAGATAAATGATCGAAGGAGTCCATATCAAGAAATTAAAGGTCATCCCTGATGAGAGGGGCAGAGTTATGGAGATGCTGAGGGATGATGATGAGGTTTTCAAGAAATTTGGGCAGGTCTACCTGGCAACAGCAAAGCCCGGCTATGTCAAAGGCTGGCACTACCATAAAAAGCAGACTGATAATATCATTTGTGTAAAAGGTGAGATCAGGATGGGGCTATATGATCCGAGGAAGGAATCGAAGACCTTCGGAAAAGTGCATGAATTTATAATCAGCGCAGAGCGCAACCCCCTGTTGATCTCTATCCCCCCTGAGGTATACCATGGATTTGAGAGCAATGTGAATGAAGAATCAATGATAATCAACATACCGACTGAACATTATTGCCATGATGGTCCTGATGAGCACAGGGTGGCTTTCAACAGCAAGGACATCCCTTTTCAATGGAGATCGACAAAGGGTGGCTAAAATCGCGAAAGTTCTGATCACAGGCGGAGCTGGCTTTATCGGTTCCAATTTTGTGAAGCATTACCTAAAGGTGCACCCGGATGATGAGATCATCAACCTTGATAAGCTGACATATGCAGGGAATCTTAACAACATCAAGGAACTGGAAGGCAACAAGAACCATACTTTCATAAGGGGCGATATCTGCGAAAAAAAGGTCGTGGAAAAAGCGATGGAAGGCTGCTCAAAGGTTATTCATTTTGCTGCAGAAACGCATGTCGACAGAAGCATCATCGACGCTGGGACCTTTATCAAGACCGATGTATTTGGGACATACAGGCTGCTAGAAGCTGCAAGGAAGCTTAATGTCAAAAGATTTATCCATATATCTACAGATGAAGTATATGGGAGCATAGAAGAGGGATCGTTCAACGAAAAATCACCCTTAAATCCCAGAAACCCCTATTCCGCAAGCAAAGCCGGCGCAGACAGGCTTGCCTATTCTTACTTCACCACCTATGGCTTGCCGGTAACAATAACCCGGTCTTCAAACAATTTCGGCCCATACCAATATCCTGAAAAGCTGATCCCTTTGTTTATCACCAATCTACTGAATGGCAAAAGGATTCCGTTGTATGGGGATGGGCTCAATGTTAGAGACTGGTTATACGTCCAGGACAACTGCGAGGCAATAGAATTTGCCCTTGAGAAAGGCAAGCCCGGGGAAGCATATAACATAGGGGGAGGGAATGAAAAACCAAACATCTGGATCACCAAGTTCCTCCTAAAGGAACTGGGCAAGCCAGAATCATATATTGATCATGTACAGGATAGACTAGGGCATGACAGAAGATATTCACTTGACACTACCAAAATAAAAGAGCTTGGCTGGAAGCCGAGATTCAAGTTTGAAAATGCCTTAAGAGAGACAGTCCGATGGTATCAGGACAATCCTTGTTGGTGGCAGGGATAATGCTACTAGTTCTATGAAAGAAATACGATAAGAAATCCAGCTATCATAAATATCACCATTGGTATAAGCAGATAATAGTCTTTAAAAGCTTTCTCTGAATTTCTGACTATCTCACTATTTGAAAGGATCAGATAATAATATCTCAGGATAAGATAGATGAACAGAGGAGTTGTCCATATAAGGGACTTATAATCTGAAAAAAATGAGTATAATGTAAATACCATTATCAATACTGTCATAAAGATGTTCAGAAGCGAATAGAGAAGAGTCTTTGAATAATATCTTAGTACTGCCCTATGGCTTGCTGATCTCTTTTCAAGAAATTCAGCCTCACCATACCTCTTGCCCGTTACCAAAAAAAGGGAAAAGAAAAAAACGCCAACCAGGAGCCAGGGACTGACAAATACATGTATTATCACTGCTCCAGAGACAGCCCTGAGCCCGAAAATCAGGGAGATGGCAAGAAGATCTGCAAAGAGTATATCCTTCAAATACACGGTATATACCGTCGAGGTTATCGATATTGCAAGAACAGCAAAAAAGAAATAAATATCCAATAAGTAAGCACCAATCAAGCCCACTGACGACAATATAACCAAAAGAAAGATCGCAGTATATATATCAACCTCTCCTGACACAAGAGGCCTGCCTTTTTTCTCAGGATTTAGCCTGTCTCTTCTTAGGTCAATCAGATCATTGAAGATATAGTTAGCCGAAGACACCAAAATAAGCACCAGGAATCCAAGAACGCTAACTGCAAGATAGCCAATATTGAAAAAATTTCTTGAGAAAAGGATAGCAAGGAATATGACCGTATTCTTGTACCATTGATGAGGCCTGGTCAATTGTATAATGCTTTTAATTCGTCCCTTTCTCAATGCATCAATCCCCATCTAACTTGTATATCCGCATGCATGCCTTTCATCTGAAGCCTAATCGGAACTTAAGGATCAGAAAAAACATGGCAAATCCTATACTTATCGATCTTAAAAAATTGCCTGATAGGGATGAGACTCCAATCCTTTTTAGATAGCGGATCGAAACCTCTGTGTAAGGTATCTTGTTTTTTACAACATGGAGCATCATATCCAGGTTAAATATATCTCCCATGACGGTAAATCTTTCCCTTAGCTCATCATATGCTTTTCGTTTGATAAGCCTATAAGTGCATCCTACATCAGTCAATGGCGGTGCCCTGAACAATATGCTTACAAGTTTTGCAAGAGCATAATTTCCTTGCCTGAGCAGAAAACTCATATGTGCCTTACCACTTGCCGCCCTTGAGTTTGTCCTGGTTCCAAAGACCACATCGAAACTATCTGAACACCTCAACAGGTGAACAATATCCTGCGGATCAAATGTCCCATCCGGCTCAATCATGATCAGTATGTCACCGGTCGATTCCCTCAAGGCTCTTTGAAATCCATAGCCAAACCCCTGATGTTTCTCATGAAAATAGCTAGCCTTGGTCTTTTTTATCTCATCTTTGGTTCCTGCCACAGCATTATTATCTACAGCGATGACTTCATCCACATACCCTGTCCTAAATAATCCCTCAATGCATCCTCTAACAGAGTCCTTCTCGTTGTAAGTGGAAAATACAACACTAACCTTTTTATTTTTGTACATGATGTGATACCTTAAATCTCAGCCTGGCCACGGCTTTGATCAAATACATTTTGCCCTGGTGCAATCGCCCTAAATATCTTAAAACTTCCGATTTGCCTGTCAAAGGCATATCTCTCTGAAAAATCAGGCAACCTTTCAGAAGGGCTCAATACAATAAATGGAATCCTGCGGGTAGCTGTTATATTATCAAACCTAT
>DASRUK010000157.1:0-17338 GCA_035655475.1 Candidatus Nanoarchaeia archaeon | reverse complement strand
TATCCTTAGCGCATTGCAGATAAGCTCTGCCCACTTTAGGATAAGCTTCATGAAACCTATGATTTTCCAGAGGGTGTTTTCTGCGTCATCTTTTGCATCCTCTATGAGCTTTTGGACGCCTTCTCCATACTCGCCCAGCGGCATGTTATAAAACTGCAGATCTATGTCTATCTCCTTTACTTCCTTGACGCTTGTTATGACAGGGCCTATCCTTGAAACTATCTCCAGCGGGCAGGTGATGCTAAAGCCATCTACCTTCATCTTTTGCTGAGCAAGGTCTATTGCAAGGAAGGGCTCTGTGCTTCCTTTTTCATCGTTGAGCAGCTCTGGCTCTTTTTCAAGATAACTTAGAGAGCCATTGATATTTTCTGTGCATGTGCCAAGGGTCATAAGCAGAGTCTCCTGGTCCTGCTCCATGGGCAAAAGCTCTACTGCGCAATACACCCTTGTATTTACCATCTCTGCTACCTGCCTGTCAACAAGTGAAGGAGAGCAGGCAACAATGGGTTTCCAATGAGAAATATTCTTTGCATCATTATAGGCAAACACCTCAAGGTTTTTCTTGACTTCAACAGTGTTTCCTGCAGCGTCAGATAATGTTATCTTTGCCTGGCTCACGATATGGCCTGGGATGTCAATGCCTGGTGAGTTCTCGCTGCATATCCACTTATCCTGATAGGGATTTTTGCAGCCTATGCTTATGTTTTTTCCAGAAGAGAGGTAAGGGCTGAGATCGATGTATGCTCTAAGATCGTTTATCTCTTTTGCTTCAATATTGATGCCTACTGCGTCTCCTGTCTTATAGTATCCTCCTGGCAGAGCAACCTGGCCTCCAGTGCCTAGGGGTTCAAACTCCAGTTTTTCTATCACCGGCGGGGTCCTGTCGAGCATAATCTTTGCAGACAGTGTTCCTGTCAGCGCATTTCCCAGAACATCGGTGCCTGACACAGTAACTGTTTTTTCACCATCGGCAGCATCTGCCTGGATATTCTTCCATACACAAATCCAATTAGAACTTTCTTTTTTGCATGCATCTGCTGCTTTTACTGCACCTGACCTTATGCTGCTTAGGTCTAGGACAATGTCTTTTGCAAGCAAGCCTGCGTCGTTTTCAACAAGCTCTACATAAAAGTCAGAGACCTTTGCTGCATAATTTGCGTTATTTGTATGGATGGATGTTACGCTTGGGCCGGATGTATCAAATGTAACTGGAAGAGCAAGCGGGAACTCTTCTTTATTTTGCGCCAAGTCTTCTGCTGTTATCCTTATCGCCGGCGTGGATGTTGAAGAAAGCTTAACCTCTATACCATCAAATATACACCTGAAGCCTTCTTCATATTGCGAGCAGGAAGCTTTCTTATTCTTATAGCTGGGGATATTGCCGCTATTTAGGGCTGAAAAGTCTCAATAGACCCTGTCTGTGTCCAAGTCAGCTGAGTAGGTGATGAAGCTAATATCAACTATCATCGGCTGCTGGCCTAAAAACAAGACATCTTTCCCATTGCTTGTAACCTTGACTGAATTTTGATATATATCGATGCCTGTCGTGTCTACCTCTATGGCAGACGTGGCAGATGCTTTTTGCCCAAACCTGTCATAAACAGTAAATACTACTTGGGCGCTTCCTTCCTCGAGATTTAAAATGCTCTGGGAGAGGAAAAGAGAGCCTGTAACATGGCACTCGTCGGTATTTAGGTATGAAACATTTGACACTGGCTGCTTACCCAGCTGCTTTACCTGCCACTCGAGCCTGCTTATACCGCTGCATTTGTCGTCGTCCTTGCTGTAAGAATGGTCATATATATCATAACTAAGGATGAGGTCTTCACTACTGACCACTTGGGGCATGGCTGAAAATGACCTTATCTCAGGAGGCTGTTTGTCTATAACTCCTCTTATTATATATTGGCTGTCTAACTCTCCTTCATCATTGTAGAGCACTATTGGTATTTGGTATGGATTTTTGTCAAGCAGGCTTGAGTCCACATGATGGCTGCAGATAAACTGGCTGCCTTTTGCTATGCAGTTTGAGAACTGCTGGCCAGACTTGCCACCCAGCCTTAGCTGAGATGGTGTGATGTCAGAGTCACCATTTATAGCGGCGGTTATGTTCATATTTATCTGCTCGCCCTGCCTTGTCAGTCCTTTGATGCCATCTTCTCCATAGACATGGCCGCTGCTTAGTGCAGCAAGAGCCATAGATGAATATATAGGGATAGCTACCATCAAAGCTATCATAAATACTGCCTTTCCTTTGGGTATTGTGTATTTCATATAAATTTTGGGAGCAGGTTTGCCCTGTTCATCCTTGCTGTCTCATCTATACCAGCTATAAAATTAACATCTTCTATACTTCTTTGCGATTCAGGTATTGATATAATATCAGGGTTTAGCACAAAGAATATTATCTCATCTTTTGCCAGAGCTTCTTTTGTGAAGGTATAGTTTAGGCTAATTCCGCCTGTCCTAAATCCTTCTCCTAATGTAGTGCCGTTGATAGGATACTCTTTTCCTTCAAACTCTATTTTTCCTGGAGGTATCTTTATCTCCTTGCCATACGTCAGGTCTATCTTCATCTCATACCTGCCCGGGATTATCTGGAGGCTTGCTGGCTCAGACATATTTATCCAATAAACTGCACTTGTCGAAAACGGCTGCTCTTCAAGCTCGGGTATCCTGATGAGGGAGATTATTGCCTGCTCGTCTGAAGTGAGGTTTGATTCGTTTTCTATCTGCCATATACCTTTTTTTGCCATGACCACTTTTTTTACTGTGAATGCCTTGTCAAGCTTTGGCTTGAGCTTTATTGCCAGGGTATCTTCTATGCCCAGAGAAGTATCAAGCCTTCTTGATTCAGTTAGATAGCCTTCTTTGATGAAACTTACAACGCCTCCAAGCATTACAGGGAACTTTCCTTCAAAATTGCCCTCTTGCGTTGCGCCAATAAGGCATGTCTCTTCCAAACTTGAGTATCCTATCTGAACGCCGTCTAACTTGCCGCCTGTCATATAATCGAAGGTATCTATGGAGACCTCTCCTGATGTCCTTTTGTTCTCATCACAGAGCATGGTGCTTTCCGTAAATGCTCCCTCCAGCCCTGAGTAATTTGCTGTCAGCGGGTCATTGTCCCTTATATTTGCTTCAAGGAAATACTTGAACCTATAGCCTTGTCCATTATATGCTGAGGTGTCATAGATCTCTACTTCTACTGGAAAACTTAGGTCATAGACAAAGTTATAGTTATGGAATCCTATCAGTGTGACAAGATCACTCATGAACGATTCAGGCCTGCACTCTTCTCCATTGCAGTTAAGGTCAAAGTACATATCCCACAATGGATTATAATTGAGTATGACCTCTATGTCGCCATAATCATCTGAGCCGGGGATCAGCATGCCATTGTTGTAAAGACCGTCAAAAAGAGAGCCTGCTGCAAATGGGTAGGGGATGTGGTTTTTAGTGCCATAAACCCTGAGGAGCTTGATGTTTGAAGTGAGCATCTTTGCCATATTCTCCTTTACCTGCGACCTTCTCCATGTAACAGGCGTTCCAAGGCTGAACCTTGTGTCAGACATCGGTGGCAGTTTCTTATCTGAGATCCCTGAAAATCCAAGCATAAGGTTGAGTGCATGGCGCTCCAGTATATGGCGCTCTGCCTCCATATCGGTGATATCTTTTGCTATAGTAAATATCCTGTTCATATTGACAGGCAATCTTGTGTAAAACTTGGACAGCTCTTTTTTACTTGCCCTTTCTACCTCAAGCGGATAATCTATCAAGACGATAACATCATTCTCGGTTATCTGTACTGTTGGTGATGGGGGGCTTTTTTCAGTAACTGTGAAACCTTGCGATCTTGGGACTGCGAAGTTTTCTATGCATGATTGGAGGCTTTCCTTGATGTAATCCTCCAGCTGGGATTCGATAGAGACTTTCGAAGGATTCTTTTTTAGCGCAAGCTTTTGTTCTGGCACTATCCCAAAGCTGCAGTCTGTCTCGCAGTAGTTTGGGGAATCAAGATACCACCAGTAAGCTGCTGCAAGAGATGAGCCTTTTGCCTGCTGAACAGCTGCTGATTCAGTCGGAGCTTCCTTTGTCATTATTCCATTATCTATAAGATCGATGAAGCCGCCTCTTTCTCCCAGTTTTTTTAGGCCTTCTTTTGCTGTGTCCTCAAGGCAGCCTTCTATGAATGCGGCGACAGGCCTAAACTCAACAGGAATCTGCTCGACTGCCTTTAGAACCTCTGTGTCCAGGTCTTCTTTTATCGATTCACTCCTGATGACATAGAACAATCCTGCGCCTATTAGGATGATTATTCCAAGGATGATGAATATAGTCACCTGGCCCTTTTTCATTTTAGGTCCTCAAAGCCTCTTTGTATAAGGTTTAGGTCATAGAGCTTCTGTTCCATGAGTTCTCTTGCAAGCATGGATTTCTTTTTTCCCAGACGCTTTGCTACCTTAGAAAGAAGCCTATCTATCTCGTCGCTAACCGTTATCCTTATCTGTTGGCTCATTATCTATTGCTACTTTTTTGATTGCTCGTATTTAAACCTTTTGCTTTTATTAAGCCATAGCTTGTACTTAATTTAGGCTAAATATAGGCTAAATAGCCTAGCTATATGCTTGATTTAGGCTAAACTAGGGATAAACGAAGTAGATTTATTTGTGCTTTGGCTATGCTATGAGCAGGTTTAAAAGCGTTGAACCCCTCTCCAGAAATGGTTGAATGAAAAGTTCATAACTCTTAATCATGTAAGAGGTGGAGTTTCAAGCCTTATACGGGCAAATTTTCTATCCTCGATTTTGAAAGGAAATAACCTATTCATAGGAAAGATCTTGCCATAAACGGGTATTTTGGGGGGTAAATAGATATATGGCGCTTAACTAATCTTTGAATATGAGGGAATTTAGGAATGATCTGTCAATAGATATTTGCCTACCATGCTTTCGTTATCAAAAGATTATTAAAACACCGCATCTAACTCTATTATTATGGGAATGACTATGGATACAAGGATGAGAAAAACCATAGTAGCCATCTTAAGGAAGAATGATGTTGTTAAAGCAGGAATCTTTGGCTCTTATGCAAGAGGGGAGGCGACAAAGAGCAGTGATATAGACCTATTGATAAAATTCAGGGGAAAAAAAGCCTGCTTGACCTTGCTGGGCTGAAAATAGAATTGGAAGAGAAACTTAAAAAAAATCGATGTATTAACCTATGATTCAATCCATCCATTGCTTCGGCAAAATATATTAAAAGATGAGAGGAAAGTCCTATGAATAAGGATAAGGTGTTTATCGAACATATCCTGCAGGAGATTGGCAAGATTGAGCGAACCCTAAATAGAATATCCCAGCAGCAATTCAGAGAGGATGTAGACATTCAGGATGCCACCTTACGCAGGATAGAGATTATCGGTGAAGCTGTGAAACATATCTCATCCCAGCTTAAAGAGAGATATCCGGATATCGAATGGAAAAATGTCAGAAATTTTCCATCCAGTCTGGGATGGATGCCTCAAAGCAAGGGCTTCATTGCAAGAACAAAATTTCTGAGCATGCTCAAGAACCGCCTTACTGTGTGTCCTACCTTAGCATTTCCCTTGCCTATCACTGGCGTTCTTGACAGATTGCAGGGACAAGGGACATACTTATCCATGCTTATTTTGCAATTGACTTGAACCTAACATGGATCATTGTAACAGAGGATCTTCCTGCCCTCAAAGAAAAATTGAAAAAAATAGTATGCAAATAAATAGGCGCTTAGATTCATATTGGCCTATGCTGCTTCTTTCTTCCTTCTTTGTAATGCTGCTACGACGTCGCCTTTTTCCTGTCGGGCAACTCGGTCTAGCAATCCATGAATAAGACGTGCTTTTCTTTGAATCTCTTTGCCATTTAAATCAGAACTTGATACTATTGCACTTATCCGCATATAAGGCTGGTCCCCAAAAGGGGTTTCATTGACATATAGTTCAGTTGGATAAACCCCCCTAGAAGGAGATATATCATACCCAAATGTTCCTACGTTTAGTGGGGCTTTTCCTGGCTTAACTGCACCATGGGCGTTTAGGATTAAGAGTTGAAGATCAGCGACAACATAATCGCCGAGTTTCCTTGCGGTTGATGTTATATTCGCCATTTCAATATCAGATAGTTGTCTTGAGTTCTGAGCTGCATAAAAAAATAGATTAGTTAAATCGGATCTATCTCTAAAAGAATCTGCTACTGCCATTCCTAGTTTTTCATTAGGTCCATAAATCACTACCACGTTTCTCATAACTAAAGAAGGTTAGCCCTTCCTTATAAACCTATGCCTTTGTAACTACTATTTAGTGTTAGAATTATATGCGCAAGCTTTATATACACATGCATATATATCTATATGTATAGGTGTGTATGTCCAAGAAAATAACAAAAGAACGGTGCAATTTTACAATAGACAGCAAGCTTGTCTTTCGCTTTAGGGAATACTGCAAAGAGAACTGCATAAACATGTCTGCCAAGATAGAGAAATTCATCGAAGAGGAGCTAGATGGTGCAAAATAGCCTTGTCAAATATATAAGGGAGCAGATAAGGGCAGGGTATTCTGCAGGAGAGATAAAAGGCTATCTTACCAAATATGGGTATTCTGAATCCCAGATAAATGAAGCTTTCCAGTTTGCCTATCCGCCGACCGAAGTCAAGCATGTCATAACCTTCTCGAAGCGGACGATAGCTTTGATAATCGCCATAATATGCACCCTTGTCTTATCGGGTGCTGGGGTTTACATGTTTGTGATAAAAGAAAAACCTGACATGCAGCTCCTTGATGTGCAGATGGATGTCATCACAAGCACGGTCAACCAAGGAGAGAGCCTTAAGTTTACTGCACAGATATTCAACCTGGGCAAGAGCAAGAGGTTTGATGTATTCATGAAGTATGAAGTCTATGACAATACTGAAAGGGTGCTTGCTTTCAAAGAAGAGACGCTTGCTGTCGAGACAAGGGCGTCATCAACGGTCAATATCGGTGTCGGCGACATAAAGCCAGGAAACTATTATGTAAGAGCTGTTGCAAGCTACGGTGGGAAGAAAGCAAGAGCGACAAACGCATTCAGGATACAGGCTGCTGCCGAGCCTTCTATTCGACAACAGCCTGATGTGCCAAAAAGAAGCTGCCCATCAAGCTGCGAGGACAAGAACAAATGCACCACTGACTATTGCAGCGCTGATACAGGCTATCAATGCGAGCATAGCAAGGTTGCACAGTGCTGCGGAAACGGTCTTTGCGAGAACGGTGAAGATTCCAACAGCTGCCTTGAGGACTGTGCTTCTGATCTGCCTCAGGACTCATTTGGCGACAGGCCTGTCTGGGAGCAGATAGATATAATAGGAAACATAGCAAAGAATGATAAGCCCCGGGCAATAGCAGACTGCAAGAAGATAGAGCAGGCGTCCTTCAGATTTGACTGCATGACAAAGGTCGCTGCAGGCACAAGAGACGAATCAGTATGTGATAATATAGAAGATGAGCCTTCAAGGGATTCGTGCATAAAGGAAGTGGCAGTACAAAACGAAGACAGCACGATCTGCGCAAAGATGGTTAAAGACAGCAGGAGAGACCAGTGCTATATGGATTTTGCCACAAAAGGGGATTATTCTGTGTGCGAGAAGCTTACCAACATGTATCTCAAGCAGAGCTGTGAGAGCTTGAAGATGATGAGTGAGACAAGCATTTAAATTGGACGGCAGAATCACATTCATGGTCAGGGGCGAATACACATCTGAATTGCTAGAATTCCGAGCTGAGAATCTCTCATTCATGGTTGGGGGAACTTCTGTAAATTTGGTCTGGTAAACCATAAAATATGGCTTAAATTTGGTTTGTCAAACCAAAGCTTTATAAATAACTAACCTTTACTCTAATAATATGGAAAAAGAAAAACTAAGGCAGGTTTTAACCGAGCAGAATAAATTTAGAGATGGGAAACTGGTACCTAGAGAGCTTATCAGAAAGATAGATACTTTTGAAAAGACCCCCTTTATTATAATAGTTTCAGGCATACGAAGGGCTGGAAAGTCTACCCTTCTACATGAGTTGAGGGCAAAAAGAAGAGAAAGCTATTATGTTAATTTCGATGACGACAGGCTTATTGACTTTCACGTCGATGACTTTCAGACTATGTATGAGCTTCTTATTGAGCTTTTTGGCAAAAAAAATACCTTCTTTTTTGATGAAATCCAAAACATAAATTCATGGGAACGATTTGTGAGGAGATTGAATGACAACGGCAGCAAGGTGTTTATCACTGGCTCAAATGCAAGCATGCTTAGCAAAGACCTTGGAACACATCTGACTGGGCGAAACATCTCATTTTCATTATATCCTTTTTCATTTAGGGAATTTTTGCTGTTCAAGGATTTCGAGCCGTCCTTAGATAATCTTACATCAGAGAAAAAAGGCCAGATAAAAAAACTATTCAACGAGTTTTTTGAGAAAGGAGGATTTCCTGAATATCTTCAAACAGAGAAAGAGGAGTATATAAAATCAGTATATGAAAACATACTCTATAGAGATATCGTATCCAGATACAAGCTTCCCACTGAACGTTCACTAAAGGAGACTGTATATTATGCAGCAAGCAATATTGGAAAAGAGATAAGTTTTAACAGCATTAGAAAGCTTGCAGGCCTGACAAGCGCAACAACCATAAGGGAATACTTTGAGTATCTGGAGAACAGCTACCTTGCCTTTCTTATACCTAGGTACAGCGCTTCGCTAAATAATCAGATATATTCCAACAAGAAGGTATATCTTGTGGACAATGGCATGGTCAAGCTGCTTGGCTTTAGGCCAAGCGAAGATAAGGGAAGGATACTTGAGAATATAGTCTTTATCGAGCTTAAAAGAAAAGGCAAGGAAATCTTTTATCATAGGGATAAGTATGAATGTGATTTTATCATGAGAGACGGCCCGAGAATATCGCAAGCGATCCAAGTCTGTTATAGTCTTGAGGCTGACAGGGAGGTAAATGGCCTGCTTGAAGCCATGGAAAAGTACAGGTTGAGAGAAGGATTAATCCTTACTGACGATACCGAGAAGGAGATATCTTCAGGCAGCAAAAAAATCATCGTAAAGCCTGTGTGGAAATGGCTACTAGAAGATGAGCAGGCTTAAGGCAGGAATTCTGGCTCGATGTAGGGGCGATAATCTATCGAATAATTCACTATTGAGCCTATCTCACCTGTGTCCTCAAGCGAAGTTGGATTATCTATTTTAAAGAAATAGAACTTTATTGTTGAACTAGCATCAAGTCTTTCTTTGTCTATGACCCATTGGGATGTCTTTTCATCCAGCTGAGCCCCCCCTAAGATTGCAGGAGTATAATTGAACTCAGAATAACCGTCTTTTGCCGGAATAACATACCCCTGATCATCCCTAAACATCATGTTTAAGTTATAGATTCCCGGGACCAGACTAATAGTCGTATTAAAGTTTCCCAGCTGAGCAATTGATGAAGGCATGTTTTGCTCATATGGCTTTTCCTTTGCCTTCTGATAGGTTATGGTCAAAACTTGCTTGTCCTTCAAGCTATTGGCCTGTGACCTTGCCATGCCTATAACAGAGGAAAAGTAAGTATCAGAACGGAATTGGATATTATTCTCTTCTTTCTTGAACCAATCAATATAGGAATCAACCTTGCTCTTACTGACAAAGGATAAAAGATCAGATCTTGCTCCGGCAAATTCTGCAGCCTCTTTCACTGAAAAGAAGACATCCACAACCGGCTCTTTTTTTGCTTCTTGATGGTATTCAATATCTTTCAATAAATCTCGTGCGTTTTCAATAGCTCTTGCCTTCAACAAAACCGTTCGTTTTTCTTTGTCATCAACCTTATAGTATATTTCTCCCAGGATACCTTGGTGGATGGTAATCTGAGCTCCCTGCGCAGTCTCAAATTTCTTATAATACAGCTCATCCAGCATGCTTTCTCCTGTTTTTGGATGAAGCGTATTTTTTATCCTATAGATGTTGGTAATATTTATGTAGGCTGCTTCTATTTTTTTTGTCCTGATGGGTTCAAGGTATATATCATAACGGGTCTTGGTTTCAGGGCTTATTGAAACACCCCCTTCGTATTCTGGCATATACCCTTCTTTTTCTGCACGGATATATCCATCCCCGATGCAAACAGGAAACCTGCTTATGTAGGTTCCCTGGCTATCAGTCCCTTCCATAGGACATTTCCTGTAATTGCCGCATCCAAATGTCAATTGAACGCCTGGCAAAGGCAGAAGCGTCTTTGCATCATAGGCATTTACTGTTATATTGCCGCTTATCCTTTGGTTACTATCACAGAACAAGCTTGGAAGAAGGGTCATGTCTTTTGTCTGTTGAGTGGATGTTTTACATTTGTCGATACACTTAGGCATATCGCTATAAACCTGATCGTCAAGAGGGCAGCGCCACTTTGAGCCTTCTTGCTCGCAAGCCTTCGCATCGACCTGGCTGCTTTTTGCTGCCAAAGAGACTCGACGATAATCTGCCTGGCCTATTGTCCCATTTCCATGATTCCATTGGTATAAATCCTTGTTGTCTCGGATATTTGCCTCGAGAGCAAAGATAAATTGGTAGCCTTGCTGGTCTTTCAGTGAGTCTGGATCTTTTATCATAACAAGCACAGGAAAAGAAAGGTCATAATAGAATTCATAGAAGTTGTTCACTGATTGAGGAAAGAAACCTATACCTGTGTCATCTGTCCTTGTTGTCAATGGACCAAGAACCTCGCCTGAGCTTGGCGTTATGTCGAAGAATATGTTCCAATCAGGATTGTAGATAAAGCTTACCTCAAGATTTTCATATCCTTCAGGCAGAATATCTAATGCCATAATATCATTTAAGCCTTGGGTAAGTGGATCTTGGGAGGAGAGCTGAGTATATGTCTTAGTATTTTTTATCTGAAGCGCAGGAATCCTTGACAGCAAGACATCATCGACAATCCTTCTTTTTACTTCGCTTTTTCTCCATGTGGTTCTCCCATTCTTACTGTCTATCGCAGAAATAGGGGGTAGTTTGTCTTGATCCTGAAAGGATGAGATGGTGATTATGTGATTTACAATGCCCTCTAAAAATCTTTCAGATATCTCATGATTTGCGATAAGTGCAGCTGCAAGATAGGCATGGTTAAAGTCCAGCGGCAAGGTTATCTTATACTTTTCAATTGAGGCTGACATGTCTACATTACTTATCTGCGTGGGCATTAGAACCTGTACATCAACATCTTTTTCATTTATTGTGACTGTTGAGTTTATGCTGCCTCTTTTTACCGAAATGCCATTTAATACTGTAAAATTCTGCAAGCAATCTGGCAGCTGCCTATCAACATATCTTGCTACCTGCCATTCAATCATATCTATAGGCGGGTCATTGGATGATACGATGCAGTCATCACAGGTGTTTTGCGTCTGCATGTACCACCAGTATGCAATGGATGAGGCAGGTTTATCAGAGATTGCCACTGCATCAGCTTCTGTCGGGTCAGAGGGATTGAGGGAGAGAACAGAAGGTGTAAGGTAGCTATCGTTTAGATCGATATATCCTCCATGCTCTCCAATCTTATTAAATGCTTTTATTGAGAGGTCCTGTATGCACTTATCAACATAAGGCTTTACCTCGGCTGCCCATAGCGGCAGATCCTGGGCTTTTTCTACCTCGGATGAAAGGTCGCTTTTTACAGATTCCCTTGTGAAGTAAAAGATGGCTATCCCAGCAAGCAAAATCAAGAATCCCATTATGATAAATACAGTTATCTGGGCTTTTTTCATCTGCATACCCTCGTAAATTTATTATTGATTAAATATTTAGTCCATACGATAAAAAATAAAAACAATGGTATCTCAATCAGGCCTAATGGACTATATATCATTGCAAGATAGATTGCAGTTGCAAAGGACAAAATCGCTACCAGACCTATCAAAGCAAAGGCAGGTATGAATTCATAGAATTTTTTTGTGCCGAGCCTAAACGTTTCCTTAAGCGAGCCAATAATCTGCTGCTTTCTTATAAAAACAGGAATGAGAAGCAGACTGAAATAGGCAAATAAAATGAAATAGATAAGGTTTATCTTGATTAGAACATCTCTTGAAAACTTTAGCGTAAAAACCAGAAATATCGATACAAGCAGCCAAGAGAGCGTCCAGAGGCCAAGAAGGAATGAAAGTTTTAACGCTGCATATTTTTTCAATGGTATGCTTGTAATCTTAGACCAAATCCAGGCCTTAAAGTACCCTGCGGTAAGGCAAGCTGCTATTATAGTCAGTATTGCCACTGCTATCATCGTGGCAAAGAACCATCGGATGGAAGAAGATACGGCTGCCATATCCTTAAGGATGATAGAATCAGGCTCTATTGCCCCGGCCATCATCTGACTAATCTTTGCTAATGGATCGCTTATATTTGCCATGGAGCTAAGATTTTCTCTTACTGCAAAAGAAAACAGGCTTATTATTGCGAGCAATATAATTAGATAAGCGATGTTTAGAGCCAGCACTTGAAATATTTTTTTCATTGAACCAGCGGAACCCTCAACCAGTTTGTGCCATAAGTCATCTTTAGGTAAGTATAATCCTCACTATAATATTCTGATTTATAACCACCTGCAGGTTTTGCAAAAGAGGCCTGACCTGAATCAATCCTGTATGTTTTTATCTCATCGTCGTCTGTCAATTCAATAGTGTAACTCATCTCTGCCAAGGGCTCAAGATACCAGCTAAGAGTATAGAGGCTTTCATTTACTCCTTTTATATTATAATCTTGCTTTCTTCCCTGCAGAGATAGTGTTGTCTGTGACAAGGAGATGCCAGTGCTTGACGTAGCTTCTGACTGAGCCTCATAGGTGCCTCCCCACTTTGAGCAAAGGTCAACCTCCCACTGCTCTACAGAATACCAGCTGTCTATCCTTGGATTGAACGAAGCGCTTTGCCTGGACATTGCTGTAAGCAAGATGAGAATAAATATTGTCCTGATCACTTTTTTACTGGTAATTTCCGGTCGCACAATAATCCTCCCCCTTTAAGTCCTGGTCATAGTTCAAGAAGCTAAATCCACTTTGGATAGTGCTTGCCATCTCCATCAATGTCATAGAGCTGCCTATGAGGCCGCAGGCTGTTGGTTTTATGCCTCCTGCTGGAGTCCCGACAACCAAAGCAGTGGAACAAATGCCCTCGGGTGAAATAATGTAATCCCAACATGTAGCAAGATAACCAATGGATGCTGCAAGATAAGGAAGATTATTCTTTACAAAAGTCCAAAGAGAACCTGCTATTGCTCCATACCCATGCTTCTTATACTCAGCGCCTTCAACATAAAGGCACTGCCTTTCTTTATATGCAGCATCACATTCTGTTGCTGGCAAGCCTTTCTGTATGTGGTTAGATATGCAGTTTCTTTGCATGCATTGAATCTGTTTTTCTTTTTTAAGGTTATATACGATAGCTGGCAGACATAAGCATGCTTTTGCATAATGGATGCTTTTGTAAGGGTCAAATATCCAGTTGCTGCTTGGGGTGACGCTTGTAAGCTGACCTTGCTCTTCATAGTTTGAATAAGTGCGCTGCCAGATTTCGTTACCTTTATCATCTTTACCTGTATAAGTATATGCCTGACCAGTGCTTGCATAACGAGCTTGGGTTTCACCTGGGAAAATAATAATGCTATCAGTGTCTTCAATCGTCTTATAATTCTTAAATTCAACCTTTCCCTTTGGAGCATTCACCGGGCTGTTGATCTGGTTGGTTTTCTTCGGAATAGACCAATCAGTGGTTATGCCCTCTTGTGAAGGACGTTTGTTTTGTGATGATGCAACGCTCACCTTTTCACCTGGCCTTCCTATTATCTGGTTAGGTTTTTGTTCTACGCTATCTGAAAGTTGGACATCAGTTAGTGAGTAACTGCCTTGTGTTGTAGTGACCTCTCCTGAGGAAAGGTCTACGTCGCGCACTTTGGCTTGAATTTTTTCTACACTACCATCTGGACGATTAATTGAAATATCTACATTGTCGTCGATACCTACTCTTGCCACCTGAGATGCAGGTTTTGTAACAGTATGTCCATTATCCAATTTAATTACCATATTATCTCCTTCTATACTTTCAACTGTTCCTCTGTCATTTACTCCTTCCACATCAACAGTTACCCTATCCATTTCTCTTACTGTTTTTCCATCATCATATGTACCCACCTTTTTTGCAGCAGTATGCACAACCAATGAAACTCCAAGGTCATACCATGTGTTCCAGTTGCAGACAGCACAGTGAAAGCCTATGGAGCAAGCCCATTTATTTACCATGCCGACTGGAAAGCCTATAGGACCTGAGGGCCATATCCATTTCTCTATAACATGAGCATGAGGCAAAGAAGCTGATGTGCATTTGACGCCCCATACTTTATCAACTGCCTTTGTGCAAGACCCAAGACCTGCTGCACATGCAGCCCATTTTGCAGCAAGGACCATCCATATAGCAGACTTGATAGTTTGCACAAGTGAGCTATAAAATCCAAGGCCTTCAGATATCTGGCACCAGATTCCCCATGTCTTTATCCATTTCTCATAGCTTTTTATAGCATCCTCTGTATTACTTATCTCCTGGTTTATGCTGTCAAGCTTTGATTTTGTTGTCTCTGTCAGATCGCCAAGAGAGTTGCCATAGAGTTCAAGCTGAGCTGTAATGTTCTCTTCTTCATATTTTGAATAAACATTCTTATTATCCTTTACCAAAAGCCTTAACGAACAGGCTATCGGGACTGAAGGCAGAGTTGCTGCCCTTTGGTTGAGTTTTAAGCCTATATAGGTATCTTCTTCGCCTATAATGCTTGTTCCGGCCAGATAGTCAGCCATGGCAGGACATACTACTGTCTTACTGATTATCTCTGCAGAGCCTATGCCTTCTAGCTCAGCATGGACAAAGATATTAACAGGTATCTGTGATATCACTTGTTTGTCAACTTTTGGAGGTATTACTTCTATGCGCTCTATCCTGTAAAAAGAAGGAGTTGTGTTGGCATCTGCCTGCAGTATGGTAATCCTTGACTTTTTTTCGGCTTGGTTTCCAGCTACGTCCTGCGCTGTTATTGGTATCTCTTGAACAGTATAGCTTGGGACAAGATCTGTGATCTCTATCCTGCAACTTTCTTGGCATGTTCCAGTATGTAAAGCTACGGCAGATATCTTAGAGGTGTTTGCATAAACGATTAATGGATTTTGGTCAGAGGCGGTGAATGTGAAAATCAGTGGCTGGCCCCTTACTGCTTCCTTGCTGCTTTCTATCGTTCCAATCTTTGGAGCAATCGTATCAACAATAATCTCATTCTCCAGTATACCTGTAATTTCATTTCCCAGATCATCGGTTGAATGCGGCCTGATAAAGATCTGCTTTGCACCATCACTTGCGCTTAATGCTGGAAGCTTCCAATAGCAGCTCCACGAGCTGTCGGTTTTTGTGCAGTTGCCTGCCTGGACGTTTTCACCCAGGCCGAGGTTTCTTAGGTCAAGGTAAATATTTCTTTTGCCAAAACCCACGCCTGTCTCTTCTATCTGATATATCAGCTGATTGTCTGCCTTGCCCAGATAGTTTTTGCCTTCGGAATCCTGATGATTGCTTTTTAGGCCCTTTACATCAGGTTTTTGATCGTCGATATCTATTTGATATAATATGGTTGCCGGCTGTTCGTTGCCAAGTGAGTCTTGCGCGGTAATCTTTACCTGATGAGTTCCTCCTTTGCTTACAGAGATGCCGCTCCATGTACAAACACCTTGCTGACATTCTGCATCCATCACATAGTTTCTTGGACTAAGGCTTGTGAAGTCTGCTTTGACCAAGGCCAGATCAGTATCTGCTACTTCTATCGATGCTTTAGCTGCCTGTGTTCCAGATGCAAAGCGGATGTCTTTATTGTTATCGTCCAATAACCTGAAGGTGCCTTCTTTTATCTGCGGCTGCTGCCTATCAATCTTCAAAGACAATTCCTTTATCTTTGACTGCTGGTTAAAGTTGTCATGCGCTATCGCCCTTATCGTAATATTTCCAGATGACTGCTTTGTTATCTTCTCGATGTCTTCGGTGAACGTGTCTGAATAGGTGCATTCTCCGCTCTGCGAGTTTATCTCTATTGGATTAGTGTAAGCGCCTGCTGTAAATATGATATCTTTGAGTCCAATGCAGTTGCTTGAATCAGCCTCTGACATATAATCGGTGATATCATAATTAAATGTTATAGTGCCTTTTCCAATGGTTGCCTGTGAGGCAGTAAAAGAGGTTATCTCAGGCCCGACTGCATCTTTTATGCCTTTTATCCTGATACTGCCCTCATCCGAGCCGCTCTTATTTAAAAGGAAAACCATCCGCTGGAAATCGCCGTTTGGCAAAGACGAGCTTTCTATCGGATAAGTGCATCTCCATTTTTTGCCGTTTAAGCCAAGCTGGCAGTCTTCAAACGGACTTCCTTCTTTTTGTGTCAACCTCACCTGAGAAGGGTCTATCTCTGCAGCACCTTCGATATATGCATCGACGCTTATAGTGTTTGTACCTGTCTTTCTTATATAGTTTGGAGGATCATCTGAATTTGGACTTCTTATGGCAGCGTTTGACAAGCCTGCGAATGCTGCTGCTGAATAGAATGGGATGCTTAGTATCAATGCTATCATGAACATGGCTATCTTACTCAATAGCGGTTGGTTTAAAGCCCTGCTCTTTGGGCCTTCGAACGGTTTAAGGCACGCGTCCGCATTCTTACTTTTCATTTTTCAGCCCTACCTTTATCAGCTTTTCGATGTAGTTTGAGACTTTCATCAGGCGCTGTTCACACCTTTTGTCAATCTCTTTGAGCAGCCCTTTATCCAGAGTTATAGAAATCCTTTCTTTTGTGCCTGAGCCTTTTTTCATTTGTAATATTAATATTATAAATATTTTAAATATTATTGATAATTTAAGTAATATTCATAGTACTAATATATAAAGATTACTGCGCCAGCTCATGGCGTGACAGATAGCTTTAAAAAAAAGCTTTAATGGCTCAAGCTGGCCTTCAACTTTGAGAATATCCACAAAGGGATATACAATCGTCAGGCTTAACAATCACTTATCCATAACAGGAGTAATACATCGACAAACTGCCTTTAGCCTTTTTATGCTCTCTAGGATTTCTTTCATCTGGCTAAAAGTTTGTGGGCTAGGTCTCCCCACGTTAGTGGGGTAGATGAATGCCCACAATGTGCGTAAGCACATCAATAGCTACTTGTGTTTTCTCTAATATACTTGGCCACTTGCTCAGCAGATACATGCCCTGCTGTTC
>DASRUK010000156.1:0-8349 GCA_035655475.1 Candidatus Nanoarchaeia archaeon | reverse complement strand
ATCAAGAGTGAACGTCTTACCGATTATAGCATTTTTCTTTATCTCAACGCCAAGTGACTTTATTTTCTCAACTTCCTTGTCCACTATCTTTTTAGGCAGCCTAAACTCCGGAATTCCATACCTAAGGACTCCTCCAGTATCATGCAAAGCCTCATAGATAGTTATTTTATGCCCAAGCAACGCAAGATCAGCAGCGCAGGTAAGCCCTGCAGGCCCTGAGCCGACTATAGCTATCTTCTTTTTGCTTTTATTATCTGCTGCCTTTTGCTCATCTTCAAATTGGGAGGCAAATCTCTCCAGCTTCCCGATGTTAAGAGAATCATTCTTTATCCCCATTATGCAGTTCTTTTCACATTGGTTTTCCTGGGGGCAAACCCTGCCGCATATCCCTGGCAGGTTGTTTGTCTTCTTGATGGTCTTTATTGCCATCGGAAATTTCTTATCTTTGATATAGCCGATGAACTTAGGGATATCTATATTGACAGGGCAGCCAGCAACGCATTTGGGAACTTTGCACTGAAGGCATCTTGAAGCTTCAAATATTGCTTCCTCTTCATTATAGCCGAAATTGACCTCTTCAAAGTTCTTTATCCTCTTTTCTTGCTCCTGCTCCCTTGTTGGTACTCTTTCTCCCTTCATCTATTATCTCCTGTTTGCTTTCAAAAATTCTGATGCCGAGAACGCTTTCTTGCATTTCTTGCACTGGAACACCGCTTCTCCGCTTGGCGATGGAAAATCCGACTTTCCAATCTCTTTTGCGCTGCATTTAGGGCATTTCATGTCTATGCCTTCAAACCTATAGAAATTGCCGCATTCCTTGCAAAAAAACATGTCATCCTTGCACAAAAGTATCTTATGCTGCGGTGCATCACAGCATGGACAAAAGTTTATTTCACTCATTTTCCACCACATGCGCATTTTTCTTCTTCAACATATGTTCTGTTCCTGTTCATCAGGTCCTGCCAATCTACCTTATGGCCGTTGAACTCCGGGCCGTCGCAGCATGCAAACTTTATCTCGCCGTCTATGCTCACCCTGCATCCTCCGCACATCCCCATCCCGTCGATCATTATCGGATTAAGCGACACTATTGTCTTAATCCGGCTTCTGGTCATGTCGGATATAACTTTCATCATTATAGGCGGACCGATAGCGATCACAAGATCAAGCTTTTCGCGCTGCATAAGCTCTTTTAGGATGTCGCTTACAAATCCCTTCTGGCCTTTGCTTCCATCATCAGTTGCGATAAACACTCTGTCTGATATTTCCTTAAACCTCTCTTCCCAAAAGAGATGGTCCTTGCTTTTTGCGCCGATTATTGTAGTTACTCTGTTCTTTGCTTCTTTCAGCGCTTTGGCTATGAGATATATCGGGGCGATTCCAAGGCCTCCGCCGATTATCGCGACATTTCCAAATGATTGTATCTTTGATGGATTTCCAAGAGGGCCTGCAACATCAATAAGTTCATCCCCTTTCTTAAGGCCTGACAGCTGCTCTGTTGTCTTGCCCACGACAAGAAACACGAGAGTTATGGTCCGCTTTGAGCTGTCTGCGATAGTAAGAGGTATCCTTTCACCTTTTTCATCAATCCTTACCATCAAGAACTGCCCAGGCTTTGCCTTTTTGGCGACATCTGGAGCGTCCACTTCCATCAGATAGGTACCTTCAGATAGCTTTCTTTTTTGAAGTATCGGATACATGATGCCTCCTTAGATATCTATGCGGTGTTTCATCCATGTTGATAAATGAGTCTGCAGCTTCGATAAGCTTTCCGCTGCATGATTTGCCAAACGCCATGACCTCTACCCTTACGCCAAGGGCATATTTTAGATGATTAAGAAGTGGCACAAAATCGCCATCCCCTGATACAAGGATTGCAGTGTCAAGCTTTGGAGCAAGTTCTATCATGTCCATGGCGATGCCGACGTCCCAGTCTCCCTTTTTCTGGCCGCCATAGAACACCTGCAGGTCTTTTGCTTTGACCTCAAAGCCTATGTTTTCTAAAGCATCAAAGAAAGTCTTTTCGTCTTTGACGATATCTGTCTTGATGACATAAGCGATAGCTCTTATCAGGTTTCTTCCAGCGACAGATTCCTTAAGTATCTGCGAAAAATCGACTTTAGCCTGATGAAGTGCTCGCGCAGAATAATACATATTTTGAACATCTATAAAAACTCCTACCCTCTGGGCTTTGTTTACTCTCATAGTACTTTAAATCCCCCATTATCGATAAAGATGGTCAGTTTATAAATTTTGCTTCTTTGATAAAGACTGCAAAAAAACGGTTTTATAAAGACTGTTTCCCTTGGCATCCATCGCAACTACCAGAGGCATATCTTCAACTTCAAGCTCATAGATAGCCTCAGGCATGCCAAACTCCTGCTCTTTATATGTGTTGATGACACTTCTTATGCGTTCTGCAATAAGTGCCCCTGCCCCCCCAATAGCGGCAAGATAGACGCATCCATATTTCTTCAAAGCAGCAAGCGTATCATCATCCATGCCGCCTTTGCCGATTATAGCCTTGATTTTATATTTTTTTATAAGCTCAGGGGTAAAAGAACTCAGCCTTTCGCTTGTAGTAGGCCCTGCAGACACTATCTTGCTGCTCAAAAATCCTCTCTTGACTATAGGCCCGCAGTGATATATAACTCCGCCTGTTATCTCTTCTTTAAGCTCATCAGATTCAAGCAAAAATTTATGGGCTTTGTCCCTTGCGGTAAATATGCTGCCGCTAAGCATCACCCTACTTCCAAGTTCCATCTTCCTGGGCAGAAGACTTTCAGCCTTCATAGGTTGCTCTCCGGCATGCCCAGCAGTTGAATGATATGTCGACAAAGAATGAGGCTGGATGTCTATGCATCATCTTTAATTTGACAGATAATGCAGTTGTTTTTCCGCCAAGCCCAAGCGGCCCTATTCCAAGCTTGTTTATACCTTCCTTTAATTCCTCTTCAAGCTTTGTTTCATCAGAAAAATCCCTAAGCAGCTGTTTTTTGCTCTCCTTTGCAAGAATATCTTTTGCACCCCCGACAGCAACACCAACGATATATGGAGGGCAACCCTTTCCCTGGGCCTTAAAGACAGCATCTATTATGCATTTTTTTACACCTTCAAGATCCCTGTTTGCTCCAAGAGCTTTATCAGGCAGCTTATAAGTCATCCCTATGTTTTCAGACCCTCCGCCCTTGAGCAAAAGGTCTATCCTTACCTTACCTTTCTCCCACTCCTCGATATATATTATCGGCTGCTCTATTTCAAGAGCACCCTTGCTGAGTCCGATATTATCTTTAGTGTTCAAGTCGCTTTCAACATCGACAGCATTTGGCCTGAGAGGTACTCTAAGCGTGGCTTTCCTTGTCGCATTGATTATACTCTGTTTTATATGGTGCTGTGAAGTGCCTTGCGGAACTTTTACGTAGAAAACAGGGACTCCGGTATCCTGGCAGATAGGCACTGACCGTCTTCTTGCTATGTCGACATTTTTCAATATATTAGATAGAGCATAGTTGGCAATCGATTTCTCTTTTGCCAAAGCTTTCTTTAGGCTTCTCTCAACATCCTCTGGAAGGCTTGTTGCTGCTTTTTTGTATAGCTGTATGATTTCCCTTTCCAGCTCCATGCAAAGGGAGGGTATGCTTTCTTTTTATAAATTAATTGAAATAGTCAAAAACAGTATCGAGCGCAGAAAAAAGACAGCGGCCCTACATATTATCATTTCTGCAAAAAAGCAAAGACCCTTCTTTCTGGCTCTTGAAGCTGCTCTGTTTTCTCCAGATATTGAACCACTCGTGCAAAATAATTACCCTTCAGTCCTGCACTGTCAGCGGCAGCAAGCATAGTCTTTCTTGGAATCACCACTCCAAGTGAATCCGCCCATTCTATGCTGCGATTTAGACCTTCATATGCATCATGACTTGGGCTAGTTAGGCATTTTTCCATTTCGCCAACAACCTCTTCTTGCGTTACCAACCCTTTCTCATAAAGTGTATAATAAACACTGGTAAGAGGAACATTCCCTTTTCCAATGGCGTCAAGAAGTCCTTGTTTTAGGGGCTGCATATCATTAATAACTTCAGCAGCTGCTATCCTTACCTTATCATATCCCGGATACTCACCTTGGGCAATATTATGCAAATATACTTTCGCCCTAGCTTTCTGATCGCCCGAACCTGTTAAATATACTATTTGCAACCCTTCAAACACCTTTGGTAAATGTTCACCACCACAGACGAGGACTCCCTCACATGCAGCAAGCAGTTTTCCTGTGTTATTTGCTAACGAATAGTAATGCATTGCTAAATCGGGTCTGCCAATTGTCTTGTATGGTGGAGGATTTGGCAGTCTATACTCAACATTCATCGCCTCATCTCCCATAGCCTCAAAGCCTTTATATTTGACAGGAGACGCCTCAACAAGGCGTTCAATACTGCCAAGCATTGCCCCCTTATCTCCAAATGGCAGATCGCCACCAAGTATTTCTTTTAGGCTGTAACCTGCAAACGCAGGGACAAGTGTGCCAGGCATATCAGGCGAGATAATAACTTCCTGTATTTCACACCATCTTCCTCCATTCCAAAAACTGCTCCACATTATCAACAAGGAAGGATAGTCAGCATGCTCAGCAAGATTCTGGACGCAAGATCTGATAAAAGGAGGATCTTTAGAGAGCGAAATGCTGCCAGCCTTATATGCAATTAATGCATGCTTTAAGGGTTCTGGCGTTACTTCAACTATATTAGCAAGGTCTGCTACATCCTGTGAAGGAGACAGTGAAGAAACCCTCACATGAGGTAATAGTTCATCCCCTCTTACTACTTCAGGCAACATTTGCGTATTTAAAATCGCAGTAAGATTATAAAGATTTATATTTTAAAGAATATAGGTATATGCACAGGACACGGAGCAGGTCATTCAACATTTGGAATGAACCTTGAAAAGTCATTGATTGTTTTCCAAGGAAAGGGAATTAGAAGATTGTGGCATAATGAAGAATGGTTCTTCTCAGTTATAGATATTGTAGGATTTCTAACAAGCAGCACTATTCCCAGAAGATACTGGTTTGATCTTAAAAATAAACTTAAGGATGAATTCTGAAAATTATTTAGAGCAAGCCGAAGAGGTTAAGAGATTGGAAAAGTCAAAACAAGAAGATTGAGCATTATTTTCTTGTCAGGCTTCACAGTACTATGTCAGCTTTCCAATTTTCCCAAAATCAAAAACCTCCTTATCAACCACAAACACCTCAAACTCCGAGATATCGCCCTTGAGCATAGGGCTTAGCAATCTTTCCTTTAAGATATCAGTCCCTTCTGTCACAAGATTAAATGAAGGCTGCACAATGAGTATCTTTCCTTTCCATCTTCCTTTAAGATAGCACTTGAACAGTTCAAACCTCACTCCGTCACTTATGCTTATCGCTGGGTGTTCATGGCCGGTGATTATAGTCTTTACCTCAGATATGTCTTTAGGTATCTTATCACCATGTGCTATCAAAACATCACCAACCCTCAGCTCATCTACAACCCTTATCTTCCTTTTTTCTGCAATAGGCCCAAGGATTGTGTCGTGGTTGCCTTTCACAAGTATTACCTCATCGCAATATCTTGAAAGAAAGTCAAGAAGCCGCAGAGTATGCCTCCACTCCTGGTCTGATATGTTGCCAAACTCATGCTTGACATCACCGTTTATGACGATTTTTGTGACCTTGAACAATGCTCCCTCAAGCCTCTCAATAATTTCCTTGAATTGAAACCTAGGTATAAGTATCCCCTGCTTGTTTAGCGCTTCCTCATAGCCGATATGGGTGTCAGAGATGACTAAGATATCTTCTTTCTTTAAATAAAGGCACAGGTCTATTATTTCTATTCCCTTAGCTATCTCCATAAAAATTCAAGATAGAACATTCTATAAAAACATTACTTCTTCTCATCTCTTGGCGGGCTAAACACATCGATGATAGAGCAGTTCGTTATCGCCCTTCCAGAATGCACAGTATTAGGCGGGATTATCGCCACATTTCCAGGTTCAAGCACCTTGTTGTTTGTTCCGATGATCAATAGATATTTTCCCTTTATGATGTTTGCTATCTGCTCCTGAGGATGAGAATGCTCAGGAAGAACAGAGTCTTTCTTTATCTCCCAGTAAGCGACAGTCATCTTTTGCGAATTGATAAACTTGCCCTTGTATCCCTTGTATTCTTCCTTTTCCTTGATTGCCGCAAGGTCTTTTATCATTGGCTCTCAGCCATGACTTCCTGTTTTTCAGTGTTGACCACTTCCATGACAAGCTCCTGGTAGTCTTTTGCAGACTGGCTGCTCTTTGCATATGAAAATATCGAGCATTTCTTCCTTGGCGCTTCCTTGAGCTTTGAGCTCATCTTTATCTCATGGCTTACTATGCCATAAAAATCGCTCTGAAGCATCTTCAGTACATCTTTTGATACCTTAAGCCTGCCGTCGTAAAGC
Organism: Candidatus Nanoarchaeia archaeon; assembly: GCA_035655475.1. Classification (GTDB taxonomy): domain Archaea; phylum Nanobdellota; class Nanobdellia; order Woesearchaeales; family JACPBV01; genus DASRUK01. The sequence continues at coordinate 1,882 of DASRUK010000156.1, read as the reverse complement.
GTAGGTATTATCTTTGAGATCTCGACCTTGTCATCCTCATGCTGCTCATTGAAGGATTCAAGGCATTCCATTGTTTTTTTAAGGACTTTATATCCCAGTACATCGACTGTTGTAGGTACAAACACCTCATCAGCATATATGAGTGCATTAAGGGTCATTGTACCGATATTTGGCGGACAGTCCATTATCACATAGTCATACTCTTTGTTCTTTTCCATCTTTAATGAAAGGATGTATTTTTTATTCGCCCTTGCCCCAAGAGCCTGGTCGACCTCATTAAGTGTTTCGCTGCCTGTGACAGCATCAAGATCCTTTCCCATATGTGTGACGCATTCATGGAGCTCAGCTCCGTTTGCTATAAGATGAAACATATCTTTTTTTGTGTCATCGGCATCAAGGCAGTGCCTTACGCTTCCTTGAGGATCCAGATCCATCAACAAAACTTTCTTTCCGCTTCTAGCAAGCCCGGCAGCAAGGTTCACTGCAGTTGTCGTCTTTCCAACACCGCCTTTAAGGCTAAATATCGCGATCTTTCTCATAGTTTCCCCTCGTTTTTTAGTTGAAATGTCTGTATAGGAAATGGGCTACTGGTATATAAATGTTACGAAAAGGCGGAATTTAGAAGAAATAAAACTTTTTTACTAATCATTCCTTCAAAGAACAAGACACCGCTTTCCAGAAACCATATTAATTATGCTAACTCAAAAACGGTTCAGCCCTTTTACCGACTGCTCCCTGCCTATAGTACTTCTCTCTTTCAAGCAAAGCAATCCTCTTAAATTCAGGTCCATATCTTTCACTATATATCATTGTTTTTACAAACTCTTCCATCCTTGCTGGGTATTGCATGGAAATCCTGACAAATGCCTCAACTTGCTGGTTTGCTGATGCAATCCGTTGGCCAAGGGCAGCGGTTTCGATTTCTTCTCTAATTTTAGGATTTAGTTCCTTAAAATCAAGTCCATATGCCTCAACATAAGCTTTAAACAAAATTTCAGGAGCATTCTCCTTTAGATACCAAATTCTCTTATAGAGTTGAAAGCCCCTTACTTCTGGCACAAATCTTTGATATATTCCTTCCGAGTTTAACCTTATCATTATGCCCAAGTCCAGGATCAAGGAAACAGAGGATTTTGTCATCATCGGCAACAATAAGCTCCACGTCAGGATAGACAGGCTGGCATTGGCAAAGGACGGTGCTTATGAAATCCACGACTACAAAACCTCTAACTCATTGCCCACTCAAGATGATGTCGATTCTGACCGCCAGCTTGCTGTCTATGCCTACGGCATCAAGACCATGTACCCGGATGCAAAAGAGATAAGGCTTATCTGGCACTACCTTGCCTTTGACAAAGAGATGCAGAGCAAAAGGACAGATGAGCAATTGGAAAAATTAAAGGAAGATGTTCTTAAGGTCATTAAAGAAGTAGAGGCCTGCAGGGATTATCCCTCAAAAGAATCTGCATTGTGCCAATGGTGTGAGTTTAGGCCGCTCTGTCCTAACTATAAGCACCTTTATGCTCTGGAAAAGATGCAGGTAAAGGAGTATTCACAAGATGACGGAGTAAAGCTTGCAAATGAATACACTGCTTTATGTGCAGAGATGAAAGAAAGAGAAGAAAAGCTCGAATCATTGAAGGAAGAATTGCTCAAGTTTTCAAAACAAAAAGGCCTTGAACGGATATACGGCTCAGACGTTTCTGTTTCTGTCAAGAACCGCCGGGCTGAAAAGCCTCGGGGCGTGTTCTTGAGCATGCTCAGAAATCGCTGGCTTACTCTTAGCCAAAGCAAAAGAGTGTGCGCCCTTAGCGATTTCTGACATATCAAGGCATTTCATAGGCCCTTTACCTTCTCTAACAGGTGTTTTGTGTTGCTCTTT
>DASRUK010000155.1:0-4969 GCA_035655475.1 Candidatus Nanoarchaeia archaeon | reverse complement strand
ATATAGGGGAATAAGGAAAATATTTGTGCAGCAATGCGATTATATTGAGGGGGATTGCAATGTGATCAATTCCATGTATGGAGAACCTGCCATTCCCTATGACTATCCGGTTATCGTTGATTACCTGCGAGGTTGAAAGCATCTAGAACCCCTGTTCTTTGACGGCGATGCCTTTCTTTGTTATCTCCATAGGATAAAATCCGGTCTTGTTGTTGGTATGCCTCATCTTCCTGACGACAAGCTCCCTTGAATATGCTCCTCCCATGGTCCGATACTTGATGAATATTATGCCATCACAAAGGAAAGGCGAAACGCTTTCGCTTGCAAGCTTTCTTTCATCATCTCCCTCCACTTCAGAGATCATTATTTTGGTGGCATCCTTAAACTCTGAAAGTCCGTCCATCAGGCCAAAGATGAATTTCTTGACCTTTGTCTCTTCAGACAGATGCTGCTCTCTGTCAGCCTCTTCAGCATTCCTTCGGAAGTTGAGTGTTGTAAGAGAGTCTATGACGATCCTCTTTATCCCATACCCCTTGATCTGTCGTTTGATATCTGCGATGATAGTATCGAGCACCAGCGGCTCTTTTTGGAATGTCTTTATGAGAATTTTTTTGTCCGCTAACAATCTATCAAAGTCCCAGTCGAATTGCTTGGCGGTTTTGATGATGTTCTCCTTTGTTTCCTCATAAGAGATGTATAGCCCCGGCTCTTCGAATGTTACAGCGCCGTTGTAGAGAAAATTAAGCCCAAGTATAGTCTTTCCTGTGGCAGGTGAGCCAGAAAGGAGTATTGTGCTCCCAGAAGGAAACCCGCCTTCTATCAGCTTGTCAAATCCTGCAATTCCGGTCTTTGTCCTGGCTATTTGTTCCATTTTATTTGTCGATCACATAGAATATTATTACCTTATCTCCAATATCCCTTATCTGGCAAGTGACATTTGAGTTGAACGCTATCTCCTTTTTGGCAGGCTTGGGGACAAGAAGGTATTTTGTCTCTCCTTTTTTTCCTGAGGTCCTAACCCTTGATGAGACGCTTGGTGCATCTTCAGAAAATACCCTGACATTCGTCGCATTTCCCTGAAGCATTATATATTCGGCATAGTTCATAGAGATCTTGACTTCAACCTTCTTTTTCTCACTGCCTATGCTGACGTTTGTTATTGAGCCCATAATAACTAGGCTTGGATAAAGGATATATAAATATGTTGGCGCAAGTAGTATAGGGTCAGCCCTTTTCAGGCCATAGAGAAAAATCAGGCTCAATTTTTAGTATCTTATCCCTAACGCCTCTGGCTTCTCCATATAGTCCATTATCTACTGCCATAGCAAGCTGATTATATAGGGGAAAAAAGCAAAGGAAACTTGGAAGGATAAGCATTGTACAGCACTCTTGCCCTGCTTGCCTCTGCTACTCAGTTTTGAGCAATCAAAAATGCCCACCAAAAGTGATAGGTCACGAATGTATTTATTGATTATATTAGAGGATTATCACTGATACTACCAAAAAAAATATAAAGAATTCTGCCTAATCTAAACATATGACTTACCAACCGAACAACTATGAGCATCTTTTAGGGATAAAAGGGTTTAGCGAACAATTGTTGAAAAACCACCTTACCTTATACCAAGGCTACGTCACAAACACAAATAAGCTGATGGATTCATTCAATGCTATGTCAGATGATGCAAAATCAGCAACCCCTGAATTTGCAGAGCTTAAGCGAAGGTTCGGTTGGGAGTTTAATGGAATGCGCCTCCATGAGCTTTATTTTGAGAATCTGACCACAGAAGCAAAGAAACCCTCGCCTGAGTTACTAAAAAAGATTGAAGACAGTTTTGGCTCGATAGAAAAATGGGGGAACGATCTAAAGGCGACAGCTACCATGAGGGGTATTGGTTGGGTGATTCTCTACCAGGATCAAGGCAGATTATTCAATGCGTGGATTAACGAGCATGACACCGGCCATCTGTCAGGATGTAAGCCCATCCTTGTCTTAGACATGTTTGAGCATGCATATATGCTTGATTACCAATTGAAAAAAGCTGACTATATAGAAGCATTCTTTAAGGCGATTGATTGGGAAGTAGTTAATAAAAGGGTTTAGAATTTTGCCAGGGTTTTGCCTGGGAAGTTGACAGTAATCTTCTCAGTTCCTTTGATGAGGGTTACCTGCCTGGAGGGTACCTTTTGCACCTCGCTGCCCTGTTGAGAAGCTTGTCTTGAGAGAACAGCTGCACCAGGAAATCCTATTGCAGCTGCAGGCACAGCAAGGGATATATCTTCAGGCCTGGAAGGCATAGATACTTGATCCGATTCACTGCTGGCAACCACATCACTAATTTCTGCCCTATTTATCCCATCACCTTCATATTTATGTGTAAGCCTGTTTGAAAGGTCATCACTGATATATCCCCCACTGAGAGCTGCATGGGATTCATCTGCTGGCATTTGGCCTGATGCAGCAATGGTCTTTTCATCCTTTGTATTTGGATCATAAACATGTACAAAATATCTGTCTGTCGTCCCTTTTATAATCTCAATTGCTCTCGTCCCTGCAGCAGTCAAAGCAGCACCTGCAAGAACAACAGCAAAGGCAGTTGCAGCAGCCCTGCGGCTCACATGTGGCTTATGTCTGCCAATATATGATTTAATATTGGCGATTGCCTCTGAAGCCAAAACTCCGGCAGTTCGAGGCTCATGATTTTGGACAGCCTCATCCAATCCATCTTTGTTAGATCCCTTCCAATATACCTTTTGCCCTTGGTTATTCAGCTCATGCAAAATCTGATAAACATGTTTTCTGCCTATCTTTTGCTCAGGTGTTGAAAAATATGCTGCAATCTGGTTGACTGACATGGCGCCTGAGTTGTACTTCTCAAGCAATTGCTGTTTCAAAGGTGCAGTTAACCTATCACTTGAAAGTACTCTTCCATAAAGCGCATTTTCAACAGCAGTGCAGCCAATTCCCCTCCGCTCAGCGATGTAGTTGATCGCCCCTGAGCTGGAAAATGGTCTGCCGGTGATGCCTGGATTATTGACTAATAGGTTATAATCAGCAGCTATTCCTTTTATGAGAGAAGAATCATATTCTTTATGGGACCAGGAATAAGTTTTTGAACCCTGCAAAGATTGGTAAGCAGCTTTTACGCCTTCTGTAATTCTGTGGATGATACTCATATAATCGCTAAATATATAACTATTTAATAATTTTATCATAAATTAGTTAGCATTTTGACTAATAGTGCTAAAAAATATTAACAATAGCTTTTAGATAGAGAGTCAATACAACTTAATGAGTGCCATTTGAAGCTATCGTGAACTTTAAATAGCGCAGTTTTCAAAAGATGCCTCAAAGAGGTGATAGTTATGAAAAGATTGATTTGGATAATAGCCGTGCTGCTATTGATATCTCAGGCAGCGGCGATATCTGACATGAGGTATACGCTTTCTGGCACAAAGCTTCAGATATCCTATAAAGGGATAGCCCCCTATCAGGTCGAGATAAGAGGAGATAGAAACCTTGGCTCTCCAGGTGCATTTGTGACAGTAAGGACATACAGGAACACATTCACCTATGATCTGAAATACCTTCCAAAAAGGGAACTGTATTATTTCGGTGCAAAGGACACGGCCTGGAGCTATCCTTACGCAGTTTCAGCCTGCCAGACCCTTATCTAAAGTTCATCAAACCTGCTTTTTTTATTATTAATCCTTCTACCACTATATTGCCTCCGATGAGTTTTATCTCTCCAGATTTCATCAACCTATCATAGAGTTCATTCTTGGTGTTTGAGGTGACTTCGCCATAATACGCGTTGTTGCCTTCAATCCTCATATTCCTAAGAAGAAAAACGCCTTTATCTTCAGTATAAAGCACGCCGGTCTGAAGAAAAGCAGCCATTTTCAGGGCAAGTTCCCTGTCATGCTTATCGATTACTGACAGATTCCTCTTTGCGATCTCCAGCGACTTGGGGCAATTGAAGCTGCAAGGAAAATGAGAAAGCAATGCATGGTCAAAATGTCTTGCAGCGATATTGTTTTGATAAGGAAAAGTGATTCCTTTGCTGTTGTCTAGTGCAGCCAGGGTAAAATCGTTTGATCGCTGGCTCTCAAGAGAAAATCTTTCGAAAAAGAACTGAGAGCAGCACGAAGGATAGCCAAGCATCAGGCCAAGCTCCCTATGCATCCCTTTCTCTTCTAGCTCTCTTGCCCTAAGCGACTTCTCCATATCTTTTGAGATATAAGCAAAAAAATATCCCTGTGTCTGGGAATCTATAGGTACTCTTAGTCCCTTGTCAGAATAAACCTTATCTTTGTCCTGTTTGACGACCTTGAAGTTAGACTTGACGTAAGAAAGCCCCTTTTGCGATACAAACCCCTCCACCTGTGCCTCATCTTTCTCGCTCACCATTATCCTTGCAGAAGGCTTTGCCCCTTCCAGGACATAAAGGATCTCCAGGGATTTGATCGTTGATTTAAAGATGTCTTTCAATATGGGGGTCATACCCTAAGTAATCAAGCGCAGGTATATTTATCTTGCGCAAAACAGAAGCTATTTAAGTCATAGAAATTATAGGGCAAGTGCCTACCTCAACCCTGAAAGGGTGGGGCTTGATTCCGCACTTGCCATCTAAATTTCTAGGACACAAAAAAGCCAGAAAGCCATTCGTCAAAAACCAAAGGTTTTTGAGCGTGCTCAGAAATCACAGCAATAGCAATATGACATTGCGATTTCTGACACATCTCCAATGCTAAAGTCATGGAAATCTGCGGATTTCTAGGGCACCAAAAAAGCCTGGTATTTTTGCTGCATGGAGCGCTTTTTTCGTGTCAAAAACCACCAGTCACCGCTCCTTTCAGTCGCTATAGACTGGTGGCATGACGGTTAAGTGGTTTTTGACGCTTGAAACACTAAAAAATCCATAGGATTTTTGGTGCACCAAAAATTTGCAATGGCAAATTTTTTAGT
>DASRUK010000154.1:0-6066 GCA_035655475.1 Candidatus Nanoarchaeia archaeon | reverse complement strand
TGCCATAGTGATACCCTAAAAATAATAAAATAAGGATAATCATGAGTGAAAATCCAATCAAGCTTGGCACAAGGGGTTTCTCGATAAATTCCTTCACCCATTGCTCAGGTGTTTGTAATATAGCTGCAGCGGTCAAATAACTTTTTGGAGCAGGATTCACATAAAAGCTCCTGTCTGATATCGAATACGTTCTTTCCTGTTCTTTATTTTTCAATGTGACAGAGTCGATAAAGAAACTGGTGTCAGGGCTGGAGGCGGCAAGATCAGCCTCCCAGGTGCCATATTGGTTTGTTCCTGCAAATAGGGAAAGATTGTTTGTAAACAAGCCGTCTCTGCTCGTGTGGCCTGTAAGGACCACTGATGTGATGCCGGATGAATCCCTTGCATCCAACCTTACGGAAACAAGCGAGCCGCTTTCAACTCTGCTGGCGTTCAACACGATATTGATAAGCGACAGCTTCTCTGTTGGTAAAGATGCCCCCTCTACAAAGAAAGAGGCAGCAATAGAGCTGTTTGTAAAAGTTTTGCCTGCCAGGGAGGTTATCTCCATCTCCTTAAGGTAATACTTGCCAGGAAGTAGTCCAGATATGTTTGTGGTCCATAACCCATAAGAGTTGGTGCCTGCTGCAAGTGTAAGGTTTTTTTGTATATAATCATTATAAGGTGTAAGTATCTTTGCGGTGACTTGTTTTATCTCTCCGTAGTTTATCTTTACGTCACTAAGGAGTATTATGGACTGGGACGTGTTTACAAGGCCTGGATCAAACCGTGCGTAGACGACAGAGCCAGTTCCAACAGGGCTGCCGCCTCCAGAACCACTCCCTCCGCCACCACTGCTGCTGCCGGATGAGCTGCTGCTGGAGCTTGAGGCAGGGAAATACCTTTCGTGAGCCCGATTTAGCCCAAACTCAAATGTGATGTTCACCTGTCCATAACCTATCGCTCTTACGACAAAGTTATCTCCATATTGCATGTCAGTAAGTTCTTTTTTCCATATTGTCTCTCCATTCCCAGTAGAGCGGTTTAGATAATACCTGTCAGTTGTGCGAAAATATGCATTTTCTATATCAACAGATAAGTTTTGAAATATATGGATTCTATCATTTGTTATGACATTTATCATGGAGTCTTTGCTTCCTCTGATGTCAGCTCCTCCATCAATGTTAGAAAAGAAAGGGTTGATGACAAATTCAACAAGCACAGGCCATGTATAGCTGTTTTCCCCTATCTTTGCAGTTACATTGGCAGGAGTTATGTTTGCGCTGACAAGATGGCTTGGCCTCCATGACACATGATGAACGATTCCTGTGGTAGTGTTAGATAAAACTCCTGCTTCATACCAACCGACTGTTCCATTTTCTTTAAGGGTTACTGAAAAGCTTGCAGTATCTCCAGCTAGGATATGATAAGCTCCATCGATTAGCTCAAGGCTAGTTTGCGTCCTGGTTATAGAATTGTTTGCCTGTATAGAGTGGTTGGAAAGCATGAAGAGATAGCTTAGGGTATTATTCTCTATCACTTCAAATACCTTCTTTTGGGTATCATTGTTATACTTTGCAGAAAAATTATGCACGCCAGCTTCAGCCTTTTTTATGAAAGGAGTGTTTCCAAGGAACACCTCATCCATGGTTATCAAAGCACCGGTTGGCTCGCTTGTAAAGTTGACAAAGCCTGTTTTGGCTATAGTGTTGTTCGCTGTGTTATTTACTGTGTTGTTCATGTCAGGCACTGTATCGTTTGATGGCCCGGTAATGTTTGTGCCATTCCTCCTGATTAGAACAAGATTAAGGTTTATCGTCTCACCAACATCTAGGTCCACCCCCTGGATTGCATCCATATATTGGATTTTTTTGGCTGTTATGTTGTAATATCCTTTTGATAGGGAGATTATGGCAGGGGAGACTGCTTCCTTGCTGCCATTTATATAGATGTCTGCTCCAGTAGGCACAGTGTTCACTGACATCTTACCCTCGGTAGAATTCGCGCTGGGTATATCAGTGTTACCTCCCTCACCATTATATTGGTTGTCAAGGTAGGCAAGTGTTTCAAGGGCAAGGGCCACTATCCTGTTCTCTGTCTCTGTAAATTCCCAGGAACCCGCATTGTCTACATAGTTGGGTATAGTATCCCTTTCGAGCGGATCGTTCCTTGCAGAGATATCATATGCTCCGGTTATCCAGCCAGGGATATAGTTAAGCCCGTTCAGATAAGTCTTCTTCTTGAAAAATTCCGCAGAAGATTCTCCGCCATAACCATTTCCGGATGTACCAAGATTGTATCCAAGTATCTGTGAGACACCGTCAAAAGGGACATAGTTGTTTCCATCTTTATATTTAAGCGAGGTTCCCCTTATACCTATGCAGTTCCCGCCACTTGCTGAATTATAGCCTGAATCCATAAGATAGCGTGAATGATACTCTGAAGGATATTTCCCTATTCCAAATATGAAGCTAATGGATTTTTGTGGAGAGTTTGCGCTTGCTCCATACTGTATCCTGTTCATGCCAGTCAGCCAGTGCAGCTGGTTTTCACCCACAGGTGTGATAAAGTCAGCAGCTCCAGCATAGTATTTCTTTGCAACCAGGGCATAAAGAGATTCCATGAGCATGTACCTGCTGTTCTGGAACTGTATGAAATTATCCTGGAATTCGACCATCGGATCAAGCTGGTATGCCCTCTCAGCATTGTTGCCAAGGGAAACATAACCTCTGTCCTTATAATCATAATATATCTTATCATGGAAAAATTCCTCGGGCTTCTTGCCTTGATAGGTATATGCATAGCCTTGTGTCTCAAGATCTTTTTTATGCAGGACATACTGCTCCCAGTACAGTGCATTGCCATGCGAATCATCAGAGATAAAGACAGTAGTTACAGCAGTCCTCAGCTCATAAGCCTTTGCAAGATATTGTTTATTTTTGGTATGGTCATATAGGATAAAAGCAGCTGCTCCAAGATATCCTGCGTTATCTTCATCTCCTATTTCTCCTTTATTCTTGGCTAGAACATAAGAATAGGTCTTTTCTGCCCTCTCAAGAAGAGAAGGGTACATCTCAGGATAATAGTCCTTTATCACAGGCAGGCCTGTTGAATAAGCAGCGAGCGCCCGTATTGTAGAAGAAGCTTTCTTTTCAGCCTTAAATATCAAGCAGGGATTATACCCATCATCAAACAGCCTCTCATTAAGGTCGATATCTATATAGCATCCAAACTCATAATACCACCCAGTAGACAAGGACATGTCCTCGCTATTATACTCAGCCCTGCCTCTTTTTTCGACATAGGTTAGGTTAAGGCATACCTCACCAGCTTGGCATTTATAGAAATTCTTGGCATTGTCCATGCATTGCTGAAAGCCAGCTGAAGAGCTTTCCCCGCATAATGATTTTACAGGGAGAGTTTTCAGAATCCGTGGAGGCTCTGTTGCAAGGTAGACATCTACCTCCTTGATATTTGTTGGTCCAGGCACAAATGCGTTCTGGGCCTCTACATTCTCATTTAGCCTAAATCCAGAAGGATCGTCTACCACCTTTATCCCCTGCAGGGAAATAAGATACTCGAGATAATTTTTAACATGCTCCTCAAATCCTTCGAAAACTTGAGGGCTGTTCATGTAGGCATTCCCAAGAGCGATAAGGGTTGTTGATGCTTGGTCTGCTTCCATTATAAAGCTGCCGTCAGCCATCGCCCTCAACCTGGGAGTGCCATATGCATGAAAATCAGCATGAAAGCTTGAATCTTGCTGCCTTGTGGCTTCAAAAAATTTCTCCAGTACAGAGGCTGTATCCTTATATACTGTTTTAGATATCGTAAACTCAGGAGATTTTTCGTTTCCTGCCTTGATATAGTATTTTCCTTCTTTTTTAAAGTCAGTGAAATAGGCCACTGAGCATTCTATGTCGCCAAGGCATTTCTTTGGCTTGTTATCATAACTGACTGCTTTGGTTATAGGGTACTCTCCAACTACAGCTCCAGAAGCATCTATTATTTGCGCATTGCCAAAAGCGCTGCCATAGATTACCGCTTGCTTGAATGAGTCAGGGTGGTATCCCATGCCTGAGACCGCTATATCCCCCATAACCACAGGTAAAAAAGCGATAAGTAACGACAGGAAAATGCATGTTTGTCTGGTCATGAAGCCACCTTCATTGGCTTATGCTTGACCCTTTCGCGAAGAAGCACCCAAAAGCCTTCCACCATATCTTTCACCTGCATCTTGCTCTCTCCGCTTTCCCTGTCGACAAAATCGATAGGTATCTCAATTACTTTTCCGCCAAGAGACACAACATGATAGAGGATGACAGCCTGGAAAGCATAGCCTTTCACGTTCAGCCTGTCAAGATCAAGTTTTCTAAGATATTCACTTCGAATAGCTCTATATCCTCCAGCTCCGTCCCTGACATTTGCACCAAGAAGCATCCTTGTAGCATAGCTGCTTCCCCTGCTTATGAGCTTCCTATGCCATCCCCATTGTTTTGGAACAGTCCCTCCTTCTACATACCTGCTTCCTATGACAAAATCAGCCCCTTTCTCAATGCCTGATACAAGAGACTTAAGCTTGGAAGGATCATGCGAAAGGTCAGCATCCATCTCGATGATGACATCAGGCTGAAGGTTTGCAAGAGCGCACTTGAAGCCTGATATATAGGCCGAACCAAGCCCTTGCTTTGCGTTTCTGTTTAATAGGTAGACAAAGGGATGGTCCCTTTGGTATGTCTTTACTATCTCGGCAGACCCATCTGGAGAATTGTCATCTACCACAAGCACGTTTGTAAGATGGTTGGGCATATCATTTTTGATATGCTCATGTATCTTGTCAAGTACTCTGGCTATGTTATTTGCTTCATTATATGTAGGCATGACTATGCAGACTTTCAAATTAACACCCCCTAAGAATATTAAAAACCAAAAAATAAGCTTATTGACAATATTAACCCTTGAGCGATATCAATACTACTTTTATCTATATAAATATTTCCAAATGGATGTTCAAACCTAAAGAGCCATAGATTAACTATATAAAAAAGGAAAACATACGTGCTTTGATGGTCTTTCTTGTTTATGATAAAAAGCAGGCAGCACTCTTCATACTTTTACCCTTATTATTGTTCTTGCTCCTTGCACCTACAAAGGACAAGATATCCAGTATAGATATCCCTTATGAAACTGGTGAAATTTTTACACTTAAAGAGCCCTATCAGGAACTTGAAGCATATGAATCAAATGAACCTTATCAGGACAAGGGGTTCTTCACAGATATAATCCCTTTAGAGGGCAGTGTCAGATATTTTGACCAAAAAAATACCACATATGACGCACGCACAGGAGAGTTCTTTGAAGCCTGCAGGGATAATTGCACATGCTCAAAGGTACTGCAGGATAGATGTATACAATGTGCATGCATCGAGCTCACAGAAAAATACAGGCATGACATCGTGTATGAAAAGATAGAGAAAGAAAGGCCTGTCCTAAAATATAGGCCGGTGACCAGATATCGTCCGGTCCTAAAGTTTAAGGAAGTCAATGCTACAAGAAAGGTTGTTAGGCTAAGAGCAGAAAATAGGACTTCTCAGGCTAATTGGCTGTTTGGCTACCCTGTACCCTGGAGGCTTCAAATTTGAGACGCCTTTCCTTTGCTTATCATTTTGTTTATTTACTCCTTTGTTTGCTCCTTGCTTATTCTGCAGTGGTGGTTGCCTATAACCTGGAATTAGGGCACGAAGAGGAAAAGTTCAAGAAAGAAGCCGCGAAGGCAAAAATGTACCAAAAGTTTGCTGATGATGAATTAGAGGCTGCGCAAAATCAAAGCGGCTTGCTTTTCATGTTCATGGGATTGATGTCTGCCGACAATGATGGAGACAACCTTGATCTGCAAAAAGAGGTGGCTTTAGGCACAGATGATAATCTGATAGACTCTGACGGTGATGAGATACCAGATGGAAAGGATAAACATCCAGCTGGAGGTGACCAGGTTTGGTCTATAAAGATACCCTGGCAGCACAAGGGGAGTGATTATTCTACCGAGATAGCAGTAAACGAAGATACCTATTGGTATTATCATGATAA
>DASRUK010000153.1:0-8048 GCA_035655475.1 Candidatus Nanoarchaeia archaeon | reverse complement strand
CCTGCAGGAGCTCCAGGGATGCCAGAGATGCTTACACCAACTGACGCAATCAAAGGTGCAGGCTACAAAAAAGTTGCTTTAATCACAGACGGAAGGTTCTCAGGAGGCACATCCGGCCCATGCATAGGCCATGTTGAGATGGAAGCCTACAACAAAGGCCCGATTGCAGCAGTAAAAGACGGCGATATCATTGAGATAGACGTTCCCAACAGGAAGCTCAATGTCAAATTATCAGATGCAGAGATAAAGAAGCGCTTGAAGGAAGTAAAAGCGCCAGAAAGAAAGATGACGCCGCTGCTAGAAACTTTCAGGCAGAAATTCATCGGCAAGAATTGTTACGGGAAATAAGGGTGTCAAGTGAAATGACAAAGCCCGTCATATCAGGCAAAGGCATCAAGAATGGATGAGCTGCAGATTACCTGTATAGATAACAAATTGTTCTTATGGGGGATTTCTTCAGATAGTGATGAGATGTTTACACCTTTAGATAGGCTTGAAGGTGCATATTCTCAGTTTAAATCAACACCCAAGAGACAAAGCCTTGAGCTTCCGGCTATTGGATCAGTCCCTATGGTTCCTGAAACCATGAGGATGTTTTACAGCCAATTTGGCGCTTCTGATTCAAAAAAAGCTTTTTCAGTCGCGGGAGTTCAATTGAGCGATGAGGATTTATGTTATCGCTTTCTTGGGATGGAAAAAAAGCATGGCTTTCACTTTGGAGCCTCTTACGAATTCTTCAGAAGCTACCTGAGATTTGCCTTGGGTCTAGTGGCAAGGCAGAGGTTTGTGCCATATTCAAAGAATAGCAGGAGTTGCTTTATTGCAAACCTTGACAATCCCGATGATTTCAAGTCATTTAACGACTTTTGCAGCATTGCTCCTCTTTCAATAAAGCCAAAGATGGATGGTGATGTTAAGGAGACCTTAAGGCAATGTTTAGACTATCTCATCAATTTGGTGATCAATGAATCCGATATCAGCATAAACATCCATAATGAAACTAAAACTGATAAGTGGCTAAGGGGACTCCTCGGAAAACAAGAAAAAGTAGACTTAAACAAAGAAGTAGAGGAGTGGCTTTCCCTGGGGAAAAACAACCGAGACTTAGGTTATAACTTTCTATTTAAGCTTACAGAACCGCAAAATGATGATATGTGGAGGCTTGTCTATAATCTCCAGTCAAAAAAGGACTTGAGCTTGATAATACCTGTAAGTGAAATTTGGAAAGGAAGAAAATTGCCTGTAAGCAATATCAAAATTCATTTGCTGCAGGATTTAGGTGTTGCATCAAAATTATCAAAGGCAATAGAGCAGTCCCTCTACAAGCCTGCTCCTTCTGAAGCAGTTCTTTCAGCAAACCAGGCAATGGAGTTTATCTCTGAAGATTCTCTGTTGCTGAAAGACGCTGGATTTACTGTTCAGATACCAAAGATAACTCAGGCAAAGATGAACTCTCTGAAGGTAAAGGTGAGATTTAAAGACAGCAAGCTTAAGGTAAGCGGAACCGGCATGCTTGGGCAGGCATTATTTGATTTTGACTATGAGGTTGCCATTGGCGATTTGGATTTATCACGGGAAGAGTTCCTGGCATTATCCCTCTGTAAGGAAAAGCTTGTAAACGTAAAAGGGAAGTGGGTTGAAGTAAATCCTGCAGACATAAAGAGAGTTGTTGACTTTTTCCAAAATAGAGGCAGGCTGGCGATATCCGATGCGCTTTCTCCACAGGGGATTAATATAGATTCAGTTGAAGTCCCTGAAAGGTTTAAGGAGGAGTTTTCCGGCTTGTTTAATTTCAAGGATATAATAAAGACCGACCCCCCTAGGGATCTGCAGGGAACTTTCAGGCCATACCAAAAAGACGGGTTTTCCTGGATGCTGTTTTTGAGGAACCTTGGATTTGGAGGAATCCTTGCTGATGATATGGGGCTTGGCAAAACGATTCAGGCGATTGGATATCTGCTTACCCAAAAAAAGCCTTCGCTTGTAATCTGCCCTACTTCAGTTCTTGGCAACTGGCAAAGGGAGTTAAATAGATTTGCCCCAGCCCTTAAGGTTCACCTACACTACGGTTCAGAAAGGCTGGATAAAAAAAGCTTTGCTTCTGTTGCTAAAAATTTTGACATAATCCTTTCAAGCTATTCAACTGCAAGAAGGGATGGGGATATATTAGGCAGTGTCGAGTGGGACACAGTTATTCTTGATGAAGCCCAGAACATAAAAAATCCTTATACAAAGCAAGCCTCGGCTATAAGCAGCATTAAAGCAAGGGCCAGGTTTTGCCTGACCGGAACGCCTGTGGAAAACAGGCTCTCAGAGTTATGGTCAATAATGAATTTCTGCAATCCTTCCTACCTGGCAAGCTGGGACTCGTTCAAAAGGAATTTTGCAGAGCCAATCGAGCTTGAAAGCGATGCCTATAAGACTGAGCTTTTAAGAAAGATAATCAGCCCATTTATACTCAGGCGACTTAAGACCGACAAGCATATAATAGATGATCTGCCGCAAAAAACAGAGATCAAAGAGTATTGCAGCTTGACAGCAGAGCAGGCAACCTTGTACCAGGCTGTCGTTGATGATTCTCTTAAGAAGATCAAGGAAGATAGTGAGAATAGAAGAGCGCTTATTATGGCGGCCTTAATCAAGCTTAAGCAGGTATGCAACCATCCCTCTAATTATCTTAAGGACAGCACTGCTCTTCTTGACAGGTCAGGGAAGGTGGAAAGGCTGAGAGAACTTGTTGAGGTCATAATTGGCAACAGGGAGAAATGCCTTATCTTTACCCAGTACAAAGAGATGGGCGAGCTTCTCAGGGCTGACTTGGGGAATCGTTTTGATGAAGCTGTTTGTTTCCTTCACGGTCAGCTTTCTAAAAAAGAAAGAGAGTTGATGATAGATCTATTCCAGTCAGACGATGCATCCTCCCCAAAGATATTTATACTGTCTCTTAAGGCAGGAGGGTTTGGAATCAACCTGACCAAGGCAAATCATGTTATACATTTTGACAGGTGGTGGAATCCAGCTGTTGAAAATCAGGCAACAGACAGGGCTTACAGGATAGGCCAGACAAAAAATGTTTTTGTGTACAAATTTATCACTTCAGGTACAATCGAGGAAAAAATAGACGACATGATAGAGCAAAAGCTGTCTTTGTCCTGTTCACTGTTATCTAAGGGCGAGGTTTCATTGACAGAGCTGGACAATGAGACCTTAAAAGAGCTGTTCAGCTTAAGAAGAGAGTCTCTTGAGGAGGTGTAAGATGTATTGGGAATATTTTCCAAGGGCAGCGCCAAGGCCAAAGCCAAAGCCCGGAAAGGCAAGGAAAAAATTTGGGCAAACATGGTGGGGAGAAAAATGGGTTTCAGTGCTTTCAGAGTTTGAGCATGACCAGCGGATGTCAAGAGGAAGGGCGTATGCAAGGGCAGACAAGGTAAAAAAATTCAAGGTTAAGAAAGGAAGGATAGATGCAACTGTCGAGGGCTCTATGGGGGATTATGAAGTGAATATAACGTTTGAGCAGTTCGGGCCAAAAAAGAGGGCGCAGTTCATACATAAGGTAACGGAAGTGCCGATTATTATGGGCAGGCTTCTGAACAATGAGCTGCCCGAGAATATGGATGAGATAACAGGCTGCTCCATTATACCCTCTTCATTTGAGTCAGACTGCAGCTGCCCTGATTATGCAAATCCATGCAAGCATATTGCTGCTGTCTTTTACACCCTCGCCGATGAGATAGACTATGACCCAACGATTCTGTTTAAGCTGAAAGGACTGGAGAAGGATGAGCTGCTTGCAAAAGCAGGGGTCTTGGAAAGCGCAGACGATAATAAAAGGGCCGTGGCAGCGAAGAAAAAACCAGGACAGGGAAAAGCAAGAAAGGCCAAGATGAAAAAGAAAAATTCAGCCAGGCGGGTGGCGTATGGCAGATAATTTTTTTGGCTTTAGATCAGATAAGAAAGTGGTTGTCAAAATCAGTGAGCCTGAAGTTGAGCTTAGCATCATAAAAAGGCTGGGAAAGCCCAAGTTCTGGGTGTCAAACAACGACTTTTATGAGGCGATGGGAAAAATTTATGGGGCAGCATCAAGGAAAGCCTTGGAGATTTGCAAAATGGATTCAGATAAAAAGCTGTGAACTATGTAACCCATATCAATTGAGAGAGATTTAGGAGGGGTATTTAGTGGGGCTGCTGGGATTCGAACCCAGAGTCTCGACGTCCCGAACGTCGAATGTTAACCAAGTTGCACCACAGCCCCTTTTTTGAGAGGAAAATTATTCCTTCTTTAATAATTTGACTTTTTTTTAAATTCATCACCAACTTGGGACATTTTTCCGTCGATTAATTTATAAGTAACCTAAGTTACTGTTTTCATATAGGGTTTGTCCAAGAACCGGAGGGTATAATGGAAAGCCAAGTTAAAGTTAGCAATTTCTTAGAGTTTAATAAAGAAAGGAATCTTGAAGGAGGGATGTTAAAATGGTTGAACGACTAAACATGGGAGTTATAGGTGCAGGATTTATTGGACCCGTACATATGAGATCTTTAGCAAGTCATTTTGAGATAGGCGTTCCTTATGCTGTGGCAGATTCAAATGCTCAAAAACATGAGGGATTAAAATCACTAGGCTTAAAGGTTTATGGAAGTGCAGATGAATTAATCAGGGACTCTGATATCCAAGCGGTCCATATTGCAGGTCCAGATGGACTCCATGCAGAATGGGCGCTCAGTGCGATGAAAGCTCCTGGAAAAAAGGTAGTCGTCTGTGAAAAACCAATGACAACTTCACTAGATGATGCTCTTAGGGTTATGGAAGCAGCCGATGCGTTTGAAGCAAGAGGCGGCAAGTTTATGGTTGATCTTAATTATATGGGTCATGCCTTACCAAGAGCAGTAAGAGAGCTTCATACTAATGGCTACTTTGGTAAAAGAGATATAATGGTTTTAGCAAATTATCTACAGGCATGGCTTCTTACCAATGATAAATTATCCGCCAAACAAAAAATGGATATGGGCTTACCAGATACTTGGAATTGGAGGCTTGAAGATGACTGTGCAAAAAGAGACATCTTACCCCATTTGATAACTGCAACATATTTTATGACGGGCCAATACCCAGTTAGACTTATTGCTCATTCAGCTGTGGTTGTTCCGGAGAGAATAATCGAGAAGGGAACTGGTGCCGATGCCTTTAGTAAGGGAACAGGCGCTGAACAAAAGAAGGAATATGAGACGAGGCCATGCACTAGCGATCTCTATACGACTGTAATGGTTGAGTTTAATACAGGAGCAGTTGGAACTTATACAGTAACCCAAGCTCTCCCAGGAAGAAAGAATGATTGGAGTATTATTGTTGGAGGCTCACAGAGAAGTGCCACCTGGCATCAAAAGAATCCAAACGAACTGATTATTGGCCAATCTGGAGACTTAGCAATAAGTCCTGGTGATGCTCAAGGCAAGGTATATGACCCCGGAAATATAGGCGATGTTGTTATTAAAAATGATGGGGGAGATTTGGTCAAGATGGGCTGTGTCGATGCAGCACAATATGTGAGTGATCCAGGAGAACATCCTTGGGGGCACAGAGGAGCGATGGGAACACAATTTGCACAAGCTTATCTTGTTGGGCTTGGAAAGAAAACAAAAGACCAAGTTGTACTACCCGGCGCAACAACAGGGGCAATGTCAGTTGCAGTTTTTGACGCTGTGAAAGAAAGCCTAGCAGGAGGGCAACAAGGCAGTTGGGTGACTGTGAACTATAAAGGAATTGATAATATGCTAAGTCGGGGTAGACTATAAATGGAGGAATGAGAAAAATGGCAGATATGAGAATTGGTGCCTTAACTGCATGCGGTCCTCGTATGAGTTTAGAGGACTGGATGAAAGAGGCAAATAGACTTGGATTAGATGGATTAGAAGTTGCTGCATTTCAGGCAGGGAATCTTGGAGACGTAGCTTCTGGATCAAGGAAGGATTATGTTGCTGACACATTAAATGTAGACGAACCATTGTCCGATGCAAAGGCTGGTCAAATAATACAGATGAGCAAAGAACTCAAAGTGCCCATCCATGCGCTGGGTAGTTACGACAACACCCTATATGTCCTCACAGGTCGGAATAATAGGGCACATCTAAAAAAGGTTATTGATGGAGCCGCTAAGTTGAGGGAGATTATGCCTGCTGGTCCGTTGGTTGCAACATTTGTCGGAGCAGATCCAGCTTTGAGGATGCAAGCAAACTATGAGCTTTTTGTTGATCAGTTCATACCTCTGATTGGTTATGCAAAAGAAAGGGGGGTTAGGATAATGATTGAAAACTGCCCGATGGAAGGTTGGGAGCCGTCTGATAGGCCAGTTAATAACCTGATGTCCTCCCCAAGATACTGGAATGCTTGCTTTAAAGCTGCAAATGAGGCCGGAGTTGGGGATGCTTTTGGTCTAGAATATGATCCATCACATAGGATTTGGCAACTTGCTGGTAGAATGGACTTAGTGGTTAGAGATGTAGAGACATATACTCAGCAAGGAAAGATATTTGCAATACATGGGAAGGGCGCTAAGCATGACGATGAGGGTCTATGGACTGATGGTGTTGATGGAAGGCTTCTTGATTTGCCTCATGAATGGGCTAAAAGAAGCAATTATGAGCATGCAGTTCCGGGTGTTGGTTATGATAGCGTCCAATGGGGCAAAATAATTCCGATAGCCAAGGAGGCAGGAGTGCCTTTTGTCTCCATTGAGATTGAAGATCCAACTTATAAGGATATGAAAGACCCCGTAAGGAATGGGATACTTGGAGTGCAAGCAGTAGAGATAGGAAGAAAAAATTTGGCCCCAATTTGCTATGCAAATGGCGCGTCATACCAGCCAAGAAAAGCCTAAACCTTTAAATAACTCTTTCTTTTATTTTTCTTTATGATTTTAGAGACAGTCTTCCCTATATTCTTGATAATCATCATAGGCTTCTTAATAGGCAAGTTAAAGAAGATTGACCTAAAGCCTTTGACCCAACTCATCATCTATCTTGCAGCTCCCTGCCTTATCTTTTCATCAGTTTCAAAAAGCGACGTGTCCTTGCCGGATTTTCTGCTGGTTGCACTATCCATGGGATTAGTCATAGTAATATCTGGCTTCATCTTATTTCTGATTTTCAAAACAACTAAGTCAAACAAGTTAGGGCTTTACCTTCCCATGACGATTGGAAACACAGGATACCTGGGCTATCCTATAGCATTGTTTGCCTTTGGAGCAGCAGGCCTTTCCCAGGCAGTCATAGCGGATATAACAAGCTCCTTTTTCCTATACAGTGCAGGCATCTTCATAATCCATCATGAGAACGATTGGAAAGAGATATTCAAGGTTCCTTTGATATATGCAGTTGTTGGAGGCATCATCTATAACTTGCTAAAAATACCCTTGCCGCTGACTATAAGTAGACCGATAGAGATGATAGGCGCCATAACAATTCCTTTAGCATTGCTGATTTTAGGCTACAGGCTTACAGAGATTAAGATAACCTCGGTAAAGACAACACTTCTGGCATCTGCTTTCAAGATTGCAGGCTGCCTTTCAATAGCAGTCATAATTGTTAAGCTTCTCTCTATAACAGGCTTATCAAGAAATATAATCCTTCTTCAGGCAGCTATGCCCTCGGCGGTCATGTCCATGATACTTACAGAAAAATATCAGAGGGACTCAGAGCTGGTAGCTTCGATCATCTTGGTAAGCACTCTTCTATCGCTGATAACTATTCCTCTTGTATTATGGTTCTTATAATAGCAGAAATGTTAAGCCCATGACAAAAAATATTTAAATAAAAATTCAACCCTTCGCAAAATAGGTGGTATCAATGGAAGAAACCGAGTTCATTTGGATGGATGGAAAATTCGAAAAATGGAAAGAAGCAAGAGTTCACGCACTTACGCACACGTTGCACTACGGAGCTGGTGTCTTTGAAGGCATCAGTTGCTATGAGGCAGCAAAAGGCACAGCCATATTTAGGCTAAAAGAGCATGTCGACAGGCTTTACTATTCAGCAAACACCCTAAAGATGAA
>DASRUK010000152.1:0-9216 GCA_035655475.1 Candidatus Nanoarchaeia archaeon | reverse complement strand
AGATGGTCGAAAAAAACCTCAAGAATGGCCTTATGCCATTTGCCAAGGCGTATCTGGGCAGCTACAAGCAGCATTTTTCAACCATAGGGCTGAACGGCATGAACGAAGCTGCGCTTAACTTCATAGGCAAGGGGATAGATTCTGAGGAAGGAAAAGCGCTTGCAATAGAAACACTTCATTTCATGAGGGAAAAACTAAAGGATTTCCAGGAGGAAACAGGCAACCTATATAACCTTGAAGCAACCCCTGCCGAGTCTACTGCCTATCGGTTTGCAAAAAAAGATGTTGAGCTCTACCCTGAGATCATAACTGCTGGGACAAGGGAGGCACCCTACTATACCAATTCGACACACTTGCCTGTAGACCATACAATGGATATGTTTGAGGCTTTAAGGCATCAAGATGAACTGCAGACGCTCTATACAGGAGGGACGGTGTTTCATGGATTTATTGGAGAGAGAATAAATGACTGGAGAGCTACAAGAAACCTCGTCAAGAAGATAGCCTACGGATTTCGGCTGCCCTATTTTACCATAACTCCCACCTTCAGCATATGCCCTGTGCATGGCTATGTTGCAGGAGAGCATGAATACTGCCCTAAACAACATACGGATAATGATCTTTTAAAATACGGTTCAGAGGTGAGCGGCGATGGAAAAAAAGGTGCCATGTGAGATATACAGCAGAATAGTGGGCTATTTCAGGCCACTGAGCAATTGGAATCTTGGAAAAAAAGCTGAATTTCAGCAAAGAGAGGAATATCTTGTGAAAGAGACTGCAAATTAAAACCTTCATCCCTAAGGCTGGCGCATCCCCCTAGAGCCCTTGCCATACTTAGGGTTTTTTTATGAAAGTATGGGTATGTGCATAGCAAAATCCTCGACGGAGTCCTAGCAAAAAGAGCTCCCATCCCTGTAAGGGACCTGCTACGCCCATCTATAATTGTTCATCAGAACGGATTTTGACCTTATGATGCTATGTACATACAAGTATTGAAAAAATTTAATAATGGGCATAATAAGGGAGTTAACGTATGGAAAAAACAATATCTGACATGATGAATGAAGACCACTGTGTGATAAAGAGGCTGCTGGCAAGGTTTGTCGAGGCACAATCACTTGATATGTCAGAAATCGCTAAGGGCGCACACTCTTTTGCTTTAGCTAAGAGTAAGCCAGCGATTTCTGAGTGTTGGAAATCGTGTATTTCCAACAAACCAGAAATTTGCTGTGCAAATTTCTCAGTTCATGCTCAAGAACACGCCCCGGGCTTTCAGCCCAGCGGTTCTTGACAACTTCAAGAGTTGTGGCAGCTTGAGAGGCATTTCTATCTGGAAGAAAAGATTATGATGACTGCAAGAGGAGTAAACGAAGAGCTAAAGGGACACTGCGACAGGATAATCAGCGAGCATGAACAGATGATATACAAGGCAAAACTCATAGACCTATCATCAAAAGACGAAATAAGGGATCTAATAAAAATTCTGAACGAGCATCAGCAGTTTGAGGATAACTTCCTCTACCCTATGCTTGATGTCAAGCTGCCAAGGCCAATCCTAGCCCAGATAATAGAGAGAATAAAATGAAAAGAGCAATAGTCTATATCGACGAAGAAAAATGCAACGGGTGCGGGCTTTGTGTGCCAAACTGTCAGGAAGGGGCGTTGAGGATAATCGACGGCAAGGCAAGGCTTATCAGCGACCTGTTCTGCGACGGTCTTGGAGCCTGCATAGGCCATTGCCCTCAGGGAGCGATAACCATCGAACAGAGAGAGGCAAGGCCTTATGATGAGGCAAAGGTCATGGCGGAAAACATAGTTCCAAAGGGAAGGAATACTATCAAGGCTCATCTTGAGCATCTCAAGGAGCATGGAGCGCATGAATACCTAAACGAAGCTTTGGCTTATCTGAAAGACAAAGGAGTAGAAAATCCTATGGAAGAGGTAGCAGGAAAAACGTTCTGCGGCTGTCCTGGCGCCAGGACGATGAGTTTTTCTACCCAGGGAGAGGCTACCGAGGAAGGAAGGAGAGGTTCCCAGCTTAGGCAATGGCCTGTGCAGCTGCATCTTGTATCTCCTATGGCACCCTATTTTTCCGGTAAGGATGTTGTCCTGTCAGCTGACTGTGTTGCTTATGCACTAGGGGATTTTCACAAAGATTATTTAAAGGGCAAAAGCCTGACTATAGCATGCCCAAAGCTTGACCGCGACCTGGAAGAGTATGTTAACAAATTAGTATCTCTTATCGACGATTCAAAGATAAACTCACTGACTGTCATGACCATGGAAGTGCCTTGCTGCCAGGGGCTATTATCCATAGCTACTGAGGCTGCAAGAAATGCATCCAGAAAGATTCAGATAAAATCCATCGTTGTAGGGATAAAAGGAAATATTATCAGCGATGAATGGAGGTAAACATGGAGATAGCAAGAAACGTTTTTTCAGTAGGTGTAAGGGACTGGAACAGAAGACTATTCGATGCTTTGATACCTCTACCGCAAGGAACGAGTTATAACTCATATTTAGTCGTCGGAAAGGAGAAGACTGCACTAATAGACACTGTGAATCCGGGATTTGAGAACGAGCTTATCAGGAATGTTGAAGAACATATAAACATAGATACGCTGCACTATCTTGTGATGAACCATGCAGAGCCGGATCATGCAAGCGCGATTCCAGTTGTTATGAACAAGAGCAAGGCTATACTTTTGACGTCTCTAAAGGGCGCTGAGATGGCAAAGAACTATTACAAAGTGCCTGCTGATAGGATAAAAGCTGTCAAGGAGGGAGATGAGATAGACCTGGGTGGGAAGACACTGCGCTTTATCGATGCACCATTCCTTCATTGGCCTGAGACGATGTTTAGTTACCTAGTTGAAGACAAGATATTATTCCCCTGTGATTTCTTTGGCTCGCATTCAGCTTTTGGAACATATGATGTTGATAGCGAGGATATGATACCTAACGCCAAAAAGTATTTTGGAGAGATAATGATGCCTTTCAAGACTATGGGAAAAAAGGCGATGGAGAAACTCGACAAGATGGAGATAAAGATGATAGCTCCAAGCCATGGACCTATCCATAAAAAGCCTGAAATGATAATGGCAGAATACAAAAAATGGACTAATGGAGAAACTCGCAAAAAAGTGCTTATCGCTTATACCTCTATGTGGGGTTCGACTGAAAACATGGTAAATGTACTTAGAAACTCATTGATAAGCCAGGGAGTTGAGGTCTGCAGCTATAACCTTGCGGTAGCGGATATAGGTGATATTGCAAAAGACCTTGTGGATTGCAGGGCTGTTGTTTTAGGCTCGCCGCATGTGCTTGGCTCTGTGCATCCCCTGACTGCTTATGCCACTTATCTGGTGAAAGCTTTGAGGCCTCCTGTAAAATATGCTGCATTTATCGGCTCTTATGGGTGGGGGCAAGGAGTAGGAAAAAAAGAGGTTGAGCTGCTTGGCCAGACGGACATCGAGCTGGTCGGAGCCATCGAAGTCAACGGAAGGCCAAGTGAAGAAGATTTTGCCAAGGTTATCGAACTTGCACACAGCCTTTGTGCAAAACTGGGGTGATCTGATGTTTAAAGACCTGAACAAACTTATGGAGTTTCCAAAGGAAGGCATCTTTAGCACAGTGCTT
Organism: Candidatus Nanoarchaeia archaeon; assembly: GCA_035655475.1. Taxonomy (GTDB): domain Archaea; phylum Nanobdellota; class Nanobdellia; order Woesearchaeales; family JACPBV01; genus DASRUK01. The sequence goes on along the minus strand of DASRUK010000152.1, from coordinate 5,577 downwards.
GCCAAGTCTGATACTTACAATTATACGCTTATGTGCCTTGCTGCTGGGACCGATATAGATGAGCATACTTCTACAAAGACAGGAGCAGTTATAGTCCTTAAGGGAAAAGGGGTGTTCAGGCTGTCTGGCGAAGATATAGAGATGAAAGAAGGTTTGCTCATCTTTATGCCTGCAAACGCAAAACATTCTTTGAAAGCAACAGAGGACTTGGCCATATTGCTCTGCCTTACCAAGTAAAGAATTATATTTCTGGCTTTCCTTGGCATCCGCATGGATGATATTCAGCTGCCAGAGGATGAACTTCTGCATAAGGTTATACAGCTATATGTCGGAGATAGGCCGGTTTTAAGGATAGGAGATCCTTTACTAAGGCATTATAAAATTCTGGAAATTGTTTTGACAGAGCTGGGCATTACTTTCGATCGGATTAACAAAAAGGACATCTGGGTTCCTAAACTTTCTGGAGATGGATATCTTGTTGCAGGTATGGGAAGATGCGTTTATAGTGACGGCCAACTGGTGCTTACAGGGGACAGTGAATTTTATCAGAAGGGAATAGATATAGGGCACATGGAGAAATGCAAACAACTAAGGAAAGATGTCCGTTTTATGTATATTGAGTAATCATTCGATCTTTAATGCTCTCATTATCTTATCCAGTTTCTCGTTTATCTCGTCAAGTCCGGATGATTGCCTTCTATGGTCGTCTGATCTGCGTGATCCTGAATGCTCTGCTCCAGAGTTAAAGCAATCCCTACAGTATACAGGTTTATTGTTTGTCGGCTTAAAAGGAACTTCAGACTCTTTGCCGCATTTGGCGCAGGTTATAGTATGCATCTGCTTGCCAAAGCCTCTACTTTCGCCTCTGTTAAACCTTGAGCGTCTTCCAAATTGCTTTCTGCCCCTTTCTTGTCTTGCCTTATGTTCTGTGAATTGCCTCATAAAATTATAGAACCTATGTTTGTTTATAAAAGTATGTAAAAGGAAACCGTTTTATATCACCTGTGCCTTAATCTGTTGTTATGAGAAAGCGAGTGCTAAATGCATATAGGGATTGGGCTCCTACCTATGATAACCAGGTGAATCCTTCTATCGACCTTGAGGAGAAGCTGGTCGTAAAGTTGATGGGGGTCAAGAAGGGTGATGGGGTTTTGGATGCTGCTTGCGGGACTGGAAGGTACTCGAAGATATTCTCATTGAAAGGCGCCAGGGTTTCTAGCGTTGATTTTTCACGAAGCATGCTTGCTGTGGCAAGAAAGAAGGTTAGGGGCGTTGAGTTCAAGCAAGCGGACATAGCTAAAAGAATACCGTTTGCTGACAAGACGTTTGACAAGATAATCTGCAGCCTTGCAATAGGCCATATACAACGGATCGAGCCTGCATTAAAGGAAATGAAGAGAGTGCTCAAAGACAAGGGATTTATCGTTCTTACTGCGCTTCATCCTGACATCGATTTCTTGGGATTTGAGCTGACTGGTTTTAATTTCCAATTATCGAAGTATAAATGTGAAATGTTTCATAAGGTTAGCGTCTATGAAAAATCTTTCGCAAAGGTAGGGCTTAAGGTTGCAAGAAAAATGGAGTTGAAGATAAATGATTCTATCAAGCACTGTTTTACTGAAAGGTCGTTTAAGGTTGTCAAAGGAAGACCGCTTGCACTTGTGCTCAAATTAAGGAAAGTTTAAATTGATGGCCAAATTTTTAATTCTTGATGCAATTACAGGGTATCAAAGATAAACTTCCTGAAAGATTCTACCTCCTACTTCAGAAAGAGATAACAGATCTTAGGCCTGCGCAGGAAAAAGCGGTCAGACAAGGACTGCTCGATGGAAAGAATATGCTTGTCTGCACGCCGACTGCATCGGGAAAGACCCTTATCGCCGAACTTGCCGGAGTAAGCAGAATACTTGAAGGCAAGGGCAAGATGATATATATCGTTCCGCTCAAAGCTCTTGCATCTGAAAAGCACAAAGAGTTTTCTGCAAAATATGGCAGGATGCTAAATATAGCACTTACAATCGGCGATATGGACTCTTCGGACTCTTATCTTTCCGGATATGATCTGATCATATGCACCGCTGAAAAGCTGGATAGCCTGATAAGACATCATACACCATGGCTTTCATCTGTCGCTACAGTTGTTGTCGATGAAGTCCATCTTCTAAATGATGTCGGCAGAGGCCCAACGGTTGAGATACTCATAACCATATTGAGACAGCTTCTTAAGAATATGCAGCTTATAGCTTTGTCTGCGACAATCGGCAATCCAAAAGAGCTTGCAGAATGGCTTGGTGCTGAGCTTGTCATGGATGATTGGAGGCCAGTGCAGCTTAAGAAAGGGATTTATCTTGATGGAAAGACTGAATTTTTTTGATCAGGCGATCCCTAAGCTGCTTATAACATCGTCAGGGTTGAATTCTTTTATGTCGCCATATTCCTGGCCAGTGCCAATGAATAGAATTGGCTTTTGAGTTACATAGGCTATAGACACTGCTGCCCCCCCCTTTTCGTCGATATCTGCCTTTGAAAGGATGATGCCGTCAATGCCGATGGCTTCGTTGAATTTCTTTGCTTGCTCAACGCAATCGTTTCCTGTGATAGATTCTCCGACAAATATCTTGAGATCAGGGTTTACAACCCTTATTATCTTTTTCATCTCATCTGTAAGATTGACATTTGAATGCATCCTTCCGGCTGTATCTATCAGCACGACATCTATATTTTTTGCCTGCGCATATTTTACAGCGTCAAATGCCACTGCTGCTGGATCTGAGCCGTAATTGTGCTTAATCAGCTTTGCACCGAGCTTTTCTGCGTGTAGCTGGAGCTGCTCTATCGAAGCTGCCCTAAAAGTGTCAGCTGCAGCAAGAACGATGGAGAGCTTGTTTTCCTGGAGGAGCTTTGCCATCTTTGCTATGGTGGTAGTTTTTCCTGACCCGTTTATCCCGACAAAGCATATCACAAATGGCTTTTTTTTCTTTGCTTTCTCAAGAAGGTTGAAACTTTGCACCCCAAGAATCTGCTCTAATGATGAATACAAAGTCTCCTGAACGACCTCCTCTATCTTTCCCCTTGGCAGAGGCTTTTCGACCAATTCCTGCTTTAGGTCGTCCTTTATCTTTTCTATAACCTCGACAGCTATATTGTTCTCAAGAAGGGATACTTCCATATCCCAGAATATCTTTTCAAACTGCGCGTCATTTATCTTCTTTGTAACAATCTTTTCCTTTATAGTGCCGAAGATGCCTTTTTTTTCCTCTTTTGGCATCTCCTGCTCTTCTTTTTTAGCCTCTTCTGCCTTTTCGATAATCTCCTTTTCTTTCTTTAGCTCAGTCAGCTCTTGAATATTAGGTATCTCTTTATTCTCTATCTTTTCCTTTATCTCTTCCTCTTTTTTTTCGACAAATTCCTTTTTTTGCTCAAGCTCGACCTTCTCCTTCTGTTCCTCTGCCTCAGTCGTTATCTTGACTTCCTGCTCTTTTCCTTCTTCCTCTGGAAACTCCTCTTTTTTGAACCTGTCCTTGAGCTTTGAGAAAAATCCCTTCTTTTCTTCTACAACCGGTCTTTCAATTATCGCTTCCTCTGACTTGCCTTCTTCTTCTATCTGGCCGGAAATACTCTTTATCCCTTTTGAAAGCTTTTCTTTTAAGAACTTAAACATTTTTATTCCTTAGAGACCATCTGCCTTAACTCTTGTTCGATGCTTGCTGCATACATGGTAAGCTTCTGGACCTGGGCAGATATCTTTGAATGAACCTGGCCAAGTTCGTTTAGCTGATCATCGATAAGCTTTTTTGCGCCGTCTATATCCTTTGAGACAACAACTCCTGCCCCCACATTGACAAGAAGCTTCGAATTATCCTTAAGCTCTGCCCTTGCAAAAATGCCTGAGCTTATCGGAACAAGGATCTCTGTGCCTCTTTGGGCTTTTTTAAAGTCATCCATAGCCTGGACAGTGGAGATAAGCTCAGCAAGCTGGCTTTCTGCAAGCTGCTCCTGGCCTTGCATCTCCTTTACCTTTTCCTGCAACATCTTCATCTCTATGTATTTTTCCTGCACCTGCTGCTCGTTCATCTTGCCTTCCTTTTCTCCTCTATCTTTTCATAGATCTCGTCAAATAAAACTCCCATAGGAGTACCTTCATATATCTTGGATATAGAATCCGACAAAAGCTTTGCCAAAGAGATGACCCTAAGCTTTTCAAATGTCTTTTCTTTGGATATACTTATGGTGTTTGTGACAATGACTTCCTTTATCGCATCGTTCATCAGGCGCTCAGAGGCTGGGCCTGAAAGCAGCGGATGCGTCGCTACGATATATATGTCTTTTGCACCTTCTTTTTTTAGTGCTTTTGCGGCCCCAACTATTGTTCCTGCAGTGTCAATTATATCATCCATTATTATGGCATTCATCCCTTTGACTTCGCCTATGACATTCATTATCTCAGCGACGCCATGGGCTGGCCTTCTTTTGTCGATGATAGCGATGTTCAAGTCAAGGATCTTTGCCAGCCTTCTTGCCCTTCTTGCACCGCCGACGTCCGGTGAGACCACGACAATGTCTTTCAGCTTCTTTTTGATAAAGTAATCAGCAAACAAGGATACTGCTTCAAGATTATCTACTGGGATGTTGAAGAATCCCTGTATCTGTTCGACATGAAGGTCAAAAGTTATAACACGGTTTGCTCCTGCTGCTTCGATAAGATTTGCGACCAATTTTGCGCTTATAGGCTCCCTGGGTAAGGCCTTTCTGTCCTGCCTGGAATATCCATAGTAAGGCATTATCACATTTATCTCTTTTGCAGACGCTCTCTTGCAGGCATCGATTATCAGCAGAAGCTCCAGAAGCTTATCATTGACCGGCGGGGAAGTGGACTGTATTATAAAAACCACAGAGCCCCTTACACTTTTTTCTATATGGATGTATATCTCCCCATCATTAAATCTTTTGATCTCTATAGGGGTAAGAGGGATATTCAGGTTTGAAGAAATCTCGTTTGCAAGGAAACTGTTTGATGTTCCTGCAATCAAGCTTATTTTCTTTTCCATTGTGTAAACAAAATCGAGTATTGTTTAAAAAGATTGCGGCTTTCCTCTGACATAGACTTGTCCTTTATTTTTCTCTTGGTCGCATACACGGGTAGTGAGGATTTTTAGCATATTATCAGATCTTTTATCAATCATCTTGCCTAGCTTAGGTATGGATTGTCCATGTCTGAGAATCTTGATGCATTTGCTTACCAATAAGGGGCCTACTTTCATAAGGTCATCCCAGGTGGCAATAACCCTATAAAATTTGCCCCTGGCCTTGACTTGCTATTGACCCCTCATTTAAATTAATCATGGTCTATAGACACGAAGATCGGTTTATAAATCTCCCTCGCTGTTTTTCAGGCTTCAAGTGTAGGCTTTGCAGAAACCCTCTCCCGTAAGATTCATTAAGTAGTTCTACCAAAATAATTTTAAGACGAAGGATCAACACTAAAAGTTTGTGGGCTAGGTCTCCCCACGTTAGTGGGGTAGATGAATGCCCACAATGTGCGTAAGCACATCAATAGCTACTTGTGTTTTCTCTAAT
>DASRUK010000151.1:0-9731 GCA_035655475.1 Candidatus Nanoarchaeia archaeon | reverse complement strand
CCCCCGGGTGTCTTTACAAACATCTTCCGGAGTGACCTTGATCTGTCGCTTGGTTTTGGCATAATATTTGCAAATCTAGTACACTTTAAAAAGCTTTCTTAAAATAGCACTGAATAGTATTGAGAATATGATATATGAGCCAAGCCATCCCCATCCAAGAAGGGGTAGCACAGGTATTTTCACCATATCTATTGAAATCTGCTTTACTGTTCCATCCTTGACAACCTTTATAGGAGCAACATATCTTTGCTCATTGGTTATAAGGATGTCTTTGGTATAGCTCTTTCCATCTACTTTATACTCGAGCAGGTATCCTCCAGCTTTTCCTGAAAGTATCCATTTTACCTGTTCAGAAATAGCCTGTGTTGCGTTCCCTTCAGAGCTTATTCCCTCGGGTAATATCAACTCTACCTGGCCCTGAGCATCTTTTTCAAACTGCACATTCGTGCTGAACTGCTGGTCAGGCATGATTGGGTTATAAGCAAGATGTGAGTTCATCCAGCCAAATATCAATATTATCGGGATAAATGTAAAAAGCATAGATCTCATCGAATGAGACATATATTTCATATTTGTCTGCATAGCCTTCTTCTGCACTTCCATCATCTTGGAAGGATTATCCTTAAGTGTCTTCATCTCTCCCTGAAGTGCCTTCATCTCATCCTTAAGGTCTTTCATCAGGCTTTGGTTGGTTGTATATTTATAGATGACTGTAGTTATAAGTGTAATCAAAAAAGACATGATCAGAACGACCGCAAAAATCGGAAGCTTAAGCAGTGGATCGAATATAGGGCTAAGAACTCCTTCAAAAACCATTTAGCTGATAAACCTCCTCATGGCAGGATACATATCCATCATATGCTGCTTTGCAATCTCTTCATATAACCTATAAACAATCATCACTGTAAGTAATATTCCTGTTCCTCTGCTTAGCGCTCCTGAAAGATCAGCAACCGAAGCAAGTATCCCCACAGTTATCGCTCCCATTATAGTAAGTGGCCAAATATACCTGTTTAGAAGGCTTTCAAGCACTCTTTGGTCACGGCGAAATCCAGGTATTTGCAGTCCAGATGCCATCATCTGTTTTGCCTGGCTGCTTGCATCCATCCCTGCTGTCTGCACCCAAAATATGCTGAATATCACAGAGCCAGCTATCATAAATAAGGTGTACATCAGAGCCTGGATAACCTGTGATCCTGTTAGTGAATGTGTAAGTAAGTTGGTTACTAGCTCAGGTGCCTGAAGCCAATACACAAATCCGCCGACAAGCTGCCCGCTTCCTTCTGAAAAACGAGCGAATAGATTCGGCCCAAACCAGTTTTGAAGAAGTCTTCCCCATAGTTGGAAATTAGCCATCAATGCTGAAACCAGTATGACAGGGATATTTGAAGTATAGATAAAAGATAATGGCCATCTTATTCCATGCCCTCTTATTCTTCCAAATGATAATGGAATTTCGACCTTCATTGCTTGCGCATAGACAGCCATGGCAAACACAAGTATGGTAGCAACCAAAGCAGCAAGCTTTATTCCTGCAGTGGTTGGATCTCCTGCAGCAAGGCTTTGGAAAAGTGCTGGTATAGCGCCTATCGAATAAGTAACTCCTGTCAGTCCGCCAGGTCCAGGCATCCAGTTAAAAGCCTGCACAAATATCTGTTGGGAAACACCAGCGGCGATAAACAGGGAGATTCCAGAACCAAATCCCCACTTGGAAACAACTTCATCCATAAAAAGGATAAGCATTCCCCCTAAAAACAGTTGGAATATCAATATTAGTTGCATCTGAAAGTAAAGGGGTGTTCCTGCAAAAGCCTCATTAGGTGCAAGCCCTCCCATAAATACATAGATTGCAGCCTCAAATATTATGAAGAATATTGCAAGCAGCTTCTGCACTCCCTGGAACGTTTTCTTGCCTTCAGTTTGTGTTAAGTCAAACTTGACTATCCCCGAGCCGTTAAGCAGCTGTAACACGATAGATGCAGTGACTATTGGCCCTATTCCAAGTGAAACCAGTGATCCAAAATTTGCAGCAAGGATGATAGACAGATATTCAAACATCTGCAGTGCATTTTGCCCCAGCCCAAACAGGGGCATAAGGCCAAGAACAAAGAAAATGACAAGGATGATAAGGGTCCACTTTAGTTTTTCCTTAAAAGATAGTTTTTTCTGGGTGGGACCAGCAACCTCAGGCAGATTGTTTATTATGCTTTTCCACAAGGACATTTAAGAGGCCTCTTTTTTTGGTAATGTCAAAAACTCCACATTAAGGTGTGAGCGGAGTTTTTGACCATGAACTGAGAAATTTGCATAGCAAATTTCTGGTTCCCTAAGAAATTTATGCCTAAATTTCTTGGGCGCAAGGAATGCAGTGGCAGTTCTTTGCGTGTCAGAAAGCGAAGCTTTCAGACACTCAGAAACCGCTTGTTTACAATGGACTAAAGCCCACTGCGTGCACTTGGCGATTTCTGACATATCACTTCTCCTCCTGCTTCTTTAACTTTCTCTATTGCTTTTTCTGAAGCAGTTTCGACTTTGACCTTTATCTTGCTTTTTATCTCTCCATTCCCAAGCAATTTGTTATATCCAAACTCTTTAAGGTCAATAACTCCTTCCTTTGAAGGAAACTTAGCGATATTTTCTTCCAAATAGCCTATGTTGATTGGGTTTATAACCTTTTTGATTCCTTGAGGGGTAAATCCGAATTTTCCGAAGTAATGGGGGTCTTTCCATATGCTTGGATTTTTCTGGTCAGCTCTCTTTCCGGTTCCAGCCATCCCAAAGCCTCCTCTGTTTCCAGAGCCTCTGTGCTTCTTCTTGCTTCCCCATCCGTGGGTATGCCTTCCCCTTTGCCTGCTGAATTTTTTTCTGAGTTTGACTACCATATTAGATCATCCTTTTAATCAGGTCGTTGATTTTATCTGCCCTATATCCCAGAGCGCCCTTTGCTTTGAATGATACCTTTATTCCTTTCCTGCCAAATCCCTTAGCAGGCGGATTAAGTCTGAAGAATGGCTTTATCTTCTTGCCATCTACAACAAGGAATTTCTTATACTCTATCTTTCCTTTAGCATCTTTTAATCTTCCCTTATACTCTTCAGCTCTTTTAGCTACAAGCTCTTTGTAGGTTGCATCATCTATCTCTCCAAAAGTGACATAATCCTTTACTTTCTTTACCATGCCTGTAAATGAAGGAGTGTTCTCTGAGACGACACAAAAGTTCTGATGATATAGCCTAAGCAGGCTCAATGTATCCTTGATATCCTTCCTTAGGTGTATAGATCCTCTAACCCTGATTACTGCTAGCTTGCTCATTTTTCGCTCCTTCAACGATTCCTAGTTCATCAAAATATTTATCAGCTGCCTTCATTTTTACTAAGTTCTTTAATGCTTCATTGCATGCAGCTATAAGATTGATCTTTGTCCTTGTTTGTCCTCTTGTTTGAGACCAGATATCCTTGATTCCTGCAAGTTTTAATACTTTCTGGCACTCGCCTTCTACCCTAAGCCCTGTTCCCTTAGGTGCAGGTATAAGCTCTATCTCGCAAGATCCGCATTTTCCTTTCACAGCAAATGGGATGGTATGTGGCTCTCTGCAGCCGCATTGCCATGAGCCGCAGCCTCTTCTTACCTTTATCATGGAAAGCTTTGCTCTCCTTAATGCTTTCTCCCTTGCAGGGACGGTTTCCTTGCTCTTGCCATACCCAAGGCCGATGTGCCCGTTGTTGTCTCCTACACAGGCATATATAGCAAAATGAGGTTTGTTCCCTTCCTGTGTTTTCTTCTGGGTTTGCTTGAATATCCTTCTCTGGCCGCCTCCAAACTTTCCTTTGGATTGGCCTATAAGTAATAGTTCGGTGTTCATGTTTGGAAGTAGTGCATCGACGACCTCTGCCTCAAGTATCTTAAGTCCTTGGTCAAGGATTGTATCTATATCAGTTATCTCTCCTTCTTTTACTTTCATTCCGATGCTGGTCTTGGGTTTCCAGGAAGTCTTGTCAAAACCTGCTTTTTCTTTTACTTCTCTTACTATCTGCTTTTCAACATCTTCAACTTCTTCTGCCGTTACTTTTTCTGCAGGTACTTTTTCCTCTGCTGTTTCATCGACCATTTTATTCCTCAGTGACCTTCTTTTTGCTTTCTGCAAAATTCTTTTGATCAAAATTCTTGATATGCTTTCCATTTATTCTGTCCTCAGAAGGCAGTATCTCTTCTGAGCAGGGGATGGAAAGCCCGGCATCTATGCATCCTTTAAGGAGTGAATATATCCTTGAGCCTTTTACTGATTTGTAAAGCCCGCTGTCAAGTATTATCTCAGTGACCTTCTTTTCCTTTGATTTCTTGCCTGCCAGATATCCTACAAGATAGGCAGCAGGAAGATTTCCTTTGCTTCCATTATATCCATATTTCTTCAGCTCAAAGCTGCTTGCAGAGGTGATTATCTTGTCTCCGCTGCTTGAATACTCCACAACCTGTGCTGTGATGTGTTTAAGGCTTTTTCTGACGACAAGCCTTGGTTTGCTCGATATAAGAAGCTTCAGCCTTTTTCTATAATCAGTCTTTCCAAGTCTTTTTCTCTTGAATACTATGCTCATTTCCTTGCCCTCTCTTCCAGGTATAGTTTGATATGTCTTCTGCTTCTAAAAAATCCGCCTTTTGATTTCAGGTACAGCTCTCTAAAAAGCTGTCTGTTGATTGCTTTTCTGTCAAGCAATGATCGCAGCAGCTCCCTCTGCGCCCTTACCTTGTTTATCCATTCTTCCTTGAAAGAAAGCCTGGCGTTCCTTGATCCTTTCCTGGACCCTTCTCCTTTCTGTTTACCTTTCCTTCTTTGGATAATCCTTTTTCTTGCTCTGACGCGTGATACGCCGACAGCATTTTCTTTCCAGATGATATTCCCTATGATTAGTCTTCTGATATCAGCTTTTGTGATAGCTTCTTTGATGTCACCAAGGCTTTCAGTGTCAAACTTTATCCTCTTCTTTGAGCATTTAAGTACCTGTGCAGCAAGCCTTTTTTGGTTGTCTAGTTTCATATGTCCCTCTGGGTAAGAAGCTTGTCCTTTTCCTGCTTTTCCTTCTCTTTCTTTTCTTCGTCGCTTAGCTTCTCTTCAAGTTTTTCTTCCTTTTTCTTCTCTTCTTTCTTCTTTTGCTTCTGCTCTGTTTTTGTCTTCTTGCTCTCCGCTTTCTTCTTTAACTCTTCTTCTTTTTTAGCGATAAACTCTTTAGCATCGATATTTAATACCTTTATTCCGTTCTCGGTGCACTTCTTTAGTACAGCAAGCCTTTTCTTAAGGCCTATCCTTCCGGATATCATTGCAACTTCATTTTTCTTGTCTATCTGGGATGCGCCCTCTTCGTTAAATAGCATGATTATCTTAAGTCCTTCTTTGCTGTATCCTCTTATCTCCCTTGGTCCTCTAAATCCGGTCGAGACTATTGTGGAATGGCCTGCCCTTCTAAGCCTGACCTTTGAATGCAGGCCTCTTGTCTTTACCCACCTTATCTTAAGCCTTTTTTTATGGGCATCCTGCCTGCAAAATTCAGGTTGCCTCTTCTTTATTTCTTCTTTGACTTTAAGTATTCGGCTGTCCATTTTTAGTTCATTCCTTCCTTTTCGATGATCCATATACCGTCTTGAAAGACTCTTGTGTCAAACCTTGTTCTTCGGGTTAGCTGTTCGATATCAGCAGCAGCCTGGCCTGCAAGCTCTTTGTTTGCTGAAGTTACAGTTATTATATCTCCCTCAACTTTTACATTTACTCGCTCTTTGAGTTTAAGCACTCTTGGCACTTTCTCTCCAAAAAAGTTCTTGACGATAAGCTCGTTTCCTTTGGTAGATACATTCATGGGAAAATGCCCAGAGCATATTTTGAGCTTGTATATATAACTCTCAGCCGCACCCTTTATTAGATTTTTGATATGGGCATTGAATGTGTAAGCTATCCTTTGCTCTCTTCTGGTCGGCTTTAATGCTTCGATGACTATCTTGTTTGCCTCAGCAAAAACCTTAATTTTAGGATTATGCATCTCCTTGGAGGCTTCTCCTGATTTTCCCTTGACAGATACATGGGTGTTATCCACTTTAACACTGACTCCTTCAGGTATCCCTATTTCCAGTTTTAGGTCTTTAAGGTTGCCCATTTTAGTAGCAGTATGAAAGCAGTACTCCTCCAATCCCTTTTTTCTTTGCCTCTGTATGGGTCATTATCCCCTTTGAGGTTGATATGATTATTATGCCGAAATCCTTTGCAGGCAGATACCTTTTTTCAAATTTCTCAAAATCTTCTTTCTCTACGCTATATCTTGGCTTTATGGCTCCGCATTTGTTGATATTCCCCAGCAGGTTGACCTTAAGCAGGTTGCCTCTTGCGGTATTCACCTCATCAAAGCTTCCGATATAGTTGTTTTCGTTCATGATAGTTAGGACAGTCTTGATAATCTTGGAGGAAGGCCTTATCTCACATTCCTTCTTTCCTGTTTTCTCCATGTTCATCACCACTGATAGTGCAGTGGATAGTGTGTCATTCAGCATTTTAACCTCAGTTGTATTTTTTATAGCCTATATCTGTTGCATATTGCCTGAAGCATCTTCTGCAGACATCAAGCCCGTACTTTCCGATGTGGCCTCTTTCATTGCCGCATATCCTGCAGTGCTTTGTTGTAGGCCCAAATTTCCTTTCTTTTGGTGAATTGTGCTTTATGTATTTAGCAAGTTTTACTGGCTTTGCCCTAAGCTGCTTGAAAACCTTGTTATAGTTTGAATATGTCATTTATTCCTCACCGATTTTGACATCGAATTCCTTTTTCATATAATCAATTACCTCTTCTTTCTTGATTCGATGTGAGCTTGCAATCTTTCTATTCATTATCTTTCTGTGTTTTACTCTATAACCTGGCCTTTCAAACGTGATGCAGACCTCAAGGCCCATGATGCCTATCTTAGGGTCATATTTTACGCCAGGTATGTCGATATACTCATGGATTCCAAAAGCGATATTGCCTTCAGGATCAAACTGTTTGAGGGTGAGTTTGTTGTCTTTTGCATCAAGAAGTTTCTTTAATACCTCTCGTGCAATCTTCCTTCTTAGTGTCAGCTTGCATCCGATAGGAAGCCCAGGTCTAAGGCCCCATGAAGGGATTCTCTTGTTTGTGAATGTTTTTACAGGACTGATTCCTGTGATAGCCTTTAAGAGCAGCACTCCCTTATCAAGCCTGCTCTGGTCTTTTCCAGCACCTACATTCATGGTTATTTTCTCTATCCTTACTTGTCTCATCGGGTTCATCTTATTGTGCCAATTTTAAAACTGGTTTTTCCTTTCCTATTACAAAGACGTATTTCTTCAATGTCTCGATTATCTCTCCATCTTTTCCTTTGTATGTGACTTTATTTTGGATTATATCTTCTATATGTCCTGTCTCGCCGATATGCTTTCCGCCTATCAGGCTGACCATGCATCCTTTTTCAAGAGGTATGTGTTCTTTTATCTCGTTCCCAGGCACGCTTATAAGCACTGAGTCACCTACTCTATATGCAGTCTTGCCTGCAGTATAAAGGATATTTCTTCCATCATCAAAGTTAAGCTGATCTTTCCCTGCGATCTTGCTTTTTCCGATTATCTTGCAAAGTTTGATGCCTGCTTCGCTCTTATCAATTGGGATAAGTGACAGTTTCTCTTTATGCAAGCTTACCCTGAAAGCATTACCGTTTTTTAGCTCTATCGAATCCATGTATCCTATAGGAAACTTGACATCATTTACCACTCTACCGTCTACCAAAACATCTTTCTCATGAAGGATTCTTTTTGCTTCCTTTGAGTTGAAGGCTACTTTTAGCATATCTCTAAGTATCAGCTTTATTGGAAGCGCAAGCTTAATTGGGTGAGGTCCAGGGCTAGGTTTTGTGATATATGTTATGCCCTTTTTTTTCGATGACCATGATTTTGGCATTGCCAGCCTTTTTAGGTGTTTTCTCATTTTACTGCCTTCCGCTCAATAGCTTTTTGCCTTAGCTTGTCGCCCAGGTTTAGTTCAGTTATCATCAGGTTAGATGGATGTATTGGATATCTTGCCTTGCTGCCGTCTTTCTTTGTTATTTCTGCTCCGCTCACATAAACCTTTATCTTTCTGAGGTTTACCTCATCGACAGTACCTGTATGCTTCTTGAATTGCCCTCGAAGTATCTTGACCTTATCTCCTTTCTTTAGGCCGATATGTCTTCTTGCATACTTTTTCTTAAGTTCGGTTGATAAGTGGACGCTGACAAATTTCTGCCTTAGGTGAAGAGGAGCATTATATCTGTACTTCCTCTGTTTCCTTGCTTGTGTGCTTGATTTCCAGCTTCTTGAAAACTTTTTCATTTTTATTACCTTAAACTACGATCCTTGCTAGTTTTGCAACTCCTGGCCACCTTTCAGTAGCCTCCTTTGCGATAGGCCCTTTGAAAATGGTTCCCTTAGGGTTTCCCTTGTCATCTTTTAAGACGACGGCAGCATTATCCTCAAATTTTACTCTCATTCCGTCCGGCCTTCTGTATTCTTTTTTTTGCCTGACTATCACTGCAAGCACTGTCTGTTTTCTCATCTCAGGCTTGCCTCGTACGACAGATGTCATGACAAGGTCGCCAACACCAGCTGCCTGCCTTCTTCCCTTTACGGTCTTATTTCTATATACACTGAATATCTTGAGTACTTTTGCTCCAGAGTTATCACATGTTTCAACTCTTGTGCTTACCTGCAGTGCTCTAGTCACTCTTGCTTTTATCGCCTGCATCTTCTTCCTCCTTCTTTCGGGTCATGCTCTCCATGAGAGCTTCTCTTTTTATGACAAATCCCTTTTCTTGCCCGAGATTTTCTATGACTACAAAATTTTTTGATTTTCCAAGCGGCCTGCACTCTGATATTCTTACTATATCTCCATCCCTTGCATTTAAGCAGTCAGGGTTGTGCGCCTTTATCTTTGTCCTTCTCTTTTCATATCTTTCATATTTAGGAATATAATATTGCCTGGTAAATTCGATCGTGGCTGTTTTCTGCATCTTGGTCGATGTGACTACGCCGGTAAATATTTTTCCCCTGCATTTCAGGCTGCCATGGAAAGGGCATTTGCTGTCTTTGCATTCCCTCTTGGGCATTCCTGCCTTGATTCCTATGTTCTTTGTTTTTTGTTCCATTTTTTCACTCAAAAATTTATTGGACTTCGATGGTTTCTGGTGCAAAACCAGTCTTGATCAGTATTTCTTTGACCCTTTGCTTATGATCACCCTGCAGTTCTATCCTGCCGTCCTTGGATGTCCCGCCGCAGGCAAATTGGCTCTTAAGCCTTTTTGCCAGGTCTTTGAGGTTTATCTCTTTTTCGTCGATGCCTTCTACCACTGTGCTCATTTTGTTGAATTTCTTCTTCACGAGCTTTACAATAATCTTTTGGCTTTCTTTTGCGATAGTCTCGCAAACACAAAGCTCCTTTGGAAGGCCGCACTTAGTGCATATCTCGCTCATATTTTTTTAATTGCCTCCTGCTTTTCATTCATGATAGTGAGTATTCTTGCGATATTCTTCTTTATCTGCTTTACCTGGCCTGGGCTTTTTGGAGTGGTCCCGCTTGCTATCTGGCCGTTTAGCCTCATCAGCTCTTTTCTGAGCTCAAGAAGCTTGGCTTTGCAGTCCTCTTTACTCAACGACCTTATTTCCTTGGCCTTCATCTGCGGCTTCCTCCTTTACTTCTTCCTTCTTCTTT
>DASRUK010000150.1:0-5163 GCA_035655475.1 Candidatus Nanoarchaeia archaeon | reverse complement strand
TACAACCGGCCATCTTTTTCCAGCGCTTCAAACACCTCCCTGTGCGCCTTTATCGCAGATTCTAAGTCACCATATTCCTGTACAGCTAATGGATTATTTGAATTTGAAAGAGGATAGGTAGCTACAATATAACCTCCTGCCTGGGGGATAAGACAGACTCTTAGCGGTCCTTGCTCTGAACGTAAAGGCAGTACTACTCCAACATGCATAACACATTCTGAGATCATAATGGCAGGATTATTTGCCTCTTTTTAAAGCTGATTTCACATCTTATCCAAAACATCAATCCCAAGAAGACTTAATCCATTCTTAAGCACTTTCCTTACAGAGTCTATCAAAACAAGCCTTGCCTGCATCAAATCTTCTTCTGCCTTTAGAACAGGGCATGCATTGTAGAAAACAGAAAATTGTGATGCCAGGTGGAAGAGGTAGTTGGCTATAAGATTTGGCTTTAGCTGCTCTGCAGCTTCTTTTACGATGTCTGGAAAAGTCCCGAGGGTTTTTATCAGCTCTAATTCCTGCGGCTCTTTTAGCAGGCTATAGTCCACATCTTTCTTTATTTTATCTCCGTGTTTTTCAAATATGGAGCTTATCCGTGCATAGGCATACTGCAGGTATGGGCCTGAATCTCCCTCAAAGTTCAGCGCCTGGTGCCAATCAAAAGTCACGTTTTTTTCATTGCTAACTTTTAAGATAGCGTATTTTATTGCGCCGTAAGCTATCTTCTTTGCATCTTCCTCTTTAACTTCGCCATGCCTTTGTTTTATTTCTTTTTTTGATTTGTCGAGCGCTTCTTTCATAAAATCTTCAAGAAGCACGACTGTCCCTTTCCTTGTCGACATCTTGCCTTCCTGAAGCAGCACAAAAGAATAATGGACAACTCTTGGGGCTTTGAATTTTATCAGGCTAAGCGCTGCTTTTATCTGCTGATGGTAGAGCTTTTGGTCTTCGCCGAGCACTATTATGTTTTCATCCTTCTTTTTATCTATATGGTACGCAAGGTCTCTTAAGGGATATAGTGATGTGCCATCTGCCCTTGTGAGGACAAGGACTGGGCTTTTCATAGCAAGGTCAAAACCTTCCTGGTCCAATACTTTTCTTCCTTCTTCATCTGTGAAAAGCTTGCCGGTCTTTTCTAAAAGCTTTAATATTTCTTCTGTCTTTTTATTCCAAAGATAGTCAGATTCATAATCGTATACATCATAGTGTATATCCAGGTCTGAAAGGATTTCACTCTGGCCTTTTACGCAGACTTCAACCATCTTTCTAAACTTGGTGATTATCTCTTTGTCACCTTTTTCCAGCCGATTTAACAGCTGGAACACTTCTTTTTCAAGCTCTGGCTTTTCTTCGACTTGCTTGTTTATCTTGACGTAAATCTTAAGTAGATCATCGAATGTAACTTTCTTTTTGCCTTCTGCGCCGAGCACAAGCATAGCTATCTGCTTTCCAATATCATTGACAAAATAATGTGTCTCAACATCGTAGCCTTGGAACTTTAGAAGCCTTACTATCGAGTCTCCTATCAAAGCGTTTCTTGCCCTTCCAACGTGTGGAGAAGCGTTTGGATTGATGGAGGTATGCTCGACCAATATCTTTTTTTTCTTCCCAAGATCCAGTGAGCCATAATTCTCGCTTTTTTGCATCTTTGTAAGTATGTCTTGTGTGAAGTTCTCTTTGTTGACAAAGAAGTTTAAGTAAGGGCCTTTTGCTTCTATCTTTGACATGCTTTTTATCTTAATCTTTGAGGCAAGGTCTTGTGCAATCTGGACAGGAGCTTTCTTATAAGCCTTTGCTAATGAAAAGCATGGAAATGCAAAGTCTCCAAGCTCAGGGTTTGGCGGCACCTCAAGATGTATCTCTTCAAGCTTTGTCTCTTTTCTCAAAGCGTCGATTATCTCTTGTTTGAAGTCCATTTGTAGAGAAATTTCAAAGAAAAGTTATAAAGGTTTTGGTTGGGATCTATATCCCTTGGCTGCATAGCAAATTTGTAGGTTTCTTACAGCCTGATCTAACGTACAGATTTCAGGTGTTTGTCTCCCAGTAGCTATCCAGTCTCCAACAGCACATAATTGCCTTTCCAATTTTTTAGTTTTCACTATAATTGGACTATGCCCTGTTGGGCTTTGCTGCCCAAGGTAGCTATTTCCTTCTGAGTCGTATATGCAGATACTGTCAGTGGAAGAGGTACCGTCAACTGAAATGTCAAATTTAAGCTCAATAAAATATATTTTGCCAACTCTATCCTTGCATTTTATTTTAAGGCTTCTTTCATAGTGCTCGCTAATATAGGAGGCTATCGCATGGACCTTATGCCATCTTGATAGATACAATGAAGTATCGGCAAAGACTTCCTTGCCAGCCCTTATTCCAATCGTAGCATCTTTGCAATACACATTATCTGCCCTAAACAAATAATGGGCTGTCAAATCCAAAGCATGTGTAAGGTCTTGTATGATAACTCCGTCGTGAGGTTTATTATCTCTTTTTTTAACCCAGATCATCTCTGTTTCAAGGGGCATAAGCCCATATCTTTCAATAAATCGCTTTGCAGTCCTGGCACCTTTGCTAAATCTTACTTCATAGTCAACTGCAATCCTCTGACCGTGCCGTAATTTAATCTGCTTCAATTGGAGGGCTTCCTCCAAGTCAGAGGAAACCGGTTTTTCAACAAGGACGCTGCTTCCGCTTTCAAGAGCTAAGACTGTATTTTTAAAGTGGCTGCGGTTATGGGTGGCCACTGCAACTAGATCCAATGTATGTCTTTTAAGCATAGCTTCACAAGAGTCATATCTTGCAATGCTAGGAGGAAAGGAAGTGAGCCTTTCTGGATCAGTATCACAAACAGCAAGAAGGTTAAAACTCGATGGTACATTAGCTGAAAAAGCTTTGCCCATTTTTCCTCCTGCCCCGATTATTCCAAAGTTAACCATAACAAAGAACCAGCCCAAAGAGGCTGCTACCTACCTCTTTTTTACTGATGGAATGAGACAATGTTTTTAAATCTACTTGTTCAGGTCCTTTTTTACTTCTTTATACGCTTCCCGAAAGCTCTTTCCCTTTAGAACCAGTTTGTAAGATTTCTCAGTCGCAAAGAGATCAGGAGTCATCGCCTTCTGGCAGTTATTCTTGTTTATCTTAAGGCCTGAAATAACCAGAGCCATTATTTCAAGGCAATCTTTAGTGACATCAATCCCTTTCATAATCGGCTCTTTTGTAAGCTGAAGATCACGATTATAACCCGATATAAGATTGCCTATAAGAGTCTTTAGCTGAAATTCATACCCTAATACGATTGAATATTTCGCCCTAACCAGCTCCAGAATATCAGGATTCTTCTTTTGAGGCATTATAGAACTTCCTGTGGTAAACTCAGAGGGCAGAGTAAAGTATCCAAACTCCTGCATAGAGAACATTATAAGGTCAGAGGCCATCTTATTCATGGTAAGCATCAAGTTGACCATAGCGTTAAGGATCAACGCTTCATGTTTGCCTCGGGATATCTGGACGTAGGTGATTGATTGGTAGTTTGAAGCAAAGCCAAGCTCCTTTTTTGTCACTTCCTTATCCACAGCTATAGGAAGGCCATATCCTGCTCCGGTCCCAAGAGGGTTTTTGTCAATAACCAAAAGAGCGTTCGCTAAGACTTTCATATCATCTGAAAGGCTTTCGATATATCCATCACACCACATCTTGACAGAGGAAGGCATCGCCTTTTGCATATGAGTGTAGCCTGGAATAGGAGTAGTATCTTTTGAAAGCTTCTTTAACGATAATGCCAATTGCTCTGCGAGAGCCTGGACTTTTTGCATCTCCTCTTTCTCATACAGCTTCATGGCTGCCATCACCTGGTCGTTTCTGCTCCTGCAGGTATGTATCTTCTTGCCTAATTCTCCAAGCTTTTCTGTTAGATGGTTCTCAATTGCAGTATGGCAGTCTTCATCTTCAAGAGTTATCGAAAATTTGCCTTCTTTTGATAATTTGATAATATTATTTAGCTCTTTTTCCAGTTTCTTTTGCTCATCGTCCTTTATGATACCTATCTTATTGAGCATCTTTGAGTGAGCGATGGATGCTTTGCAGTCAAACATTATGAGCTTTTTATCTAATAGATAATCGTCTCCGACTGTAAATTTCTCTATCTTTTTGTCCAGTTTCTTATCCTGCCAGAGTTTAGCCATAAGCTGGAATCCGAGTTAGCTATTTATAAATTTATTGACCGATAAAAGAAACAATTAAACATTAATGTCTAATTTTAGACTAATAAGCCATTTCATCATTTCTTACCATCTAGATTTCCCATCACATATGACAGTATTATATCCGCCTGCTTTGCTGCCACAATATTAACCCTGGGAGATATAGGGGCCCTGCAATCAGTGCTTGTCTTTAAGTCACCGACCACGGCAAGGTTATGCATCAGATGATGCACTTTTATATCATCACATTTTCCATATCCGCAGATTCCTGATGCAGATACCACAAACTTATTTTCAGCAAGCATCCTTTCAACTAGCATCTTTTTATCCTCAGCGCTGTCAAGGCCCTCAGCTATCACATCGCAGTCTTCAAATAGGCAGGCAACGTTTCCTGCGTCAATTCTGGCATTGACCATATCCAGCTCCAGATCAGGATTTATCTTCAGGAGATTTTCCTTCAATGCCTCTATCTTTTCTTTTCCAACCTGCTCATAAAAATAAAATTGCCTGTTTAGATTAGAGAACTCAACCTTGTCAAAATCAACTATCTTTAGTTTTTTAAACCCGCTCCTGACCAGGTTGAGAGCACAGTTGCTTCCTAATCCTCCTGCTCCTGCTATGCCTATCTTTATTCTGTTCAGTCTGGGGTAATCCATGTTTCCGATAGCGCACCTTGCTGTCTTATCAAATTCGTTCATGTCCACCAATCCTTTACAACTGGCTGATAGCCTTTGCTTTTGATCATGTGCTTTATCTCTTCAACATCCCTTCTATCAGATATATCGAACTGGACAGACTCCTGGTGAGTTGTATGGCCCCCTACTGCAGTTGTAGAGCCTGCTGATAACTTAGTCACTCCAAGTTTTATCAGATTATCCCTTAGCCATGCGGGTTCTCGTGTAGACACAGCTATACTCAGCTTTGGCAAGAATAACCTAAAGCTTAAGATTATCTGGACCAGCTC
>DASRUK010000149.1:0-4626 GCA_035655475.1 Candidatus Nanoarchaeia archaeon | reverse complement strand
TAAGAGCAGCCTTATGTTATGACGAAGAGACAGCAAAGCTTGCAAGAGAGCATAACAACGCAAATATCCTATGCCTCGGTTCAAGGACAGAGCCTTCAAAGTTCTTCAAAAAGATAATAAGAGCGTTTCTTGCGGCAAAGTTCTCAGATGAAGAGCGCCACCATAAAAGAGTGCAGCAGATAGAATGAGCCTGCTAAATTATTCCCTTGCAGCGCTTGTGGCCTACCTTGGCCTTATTTCTGGATTGATGCTTTCTATCGTTGCAAAAGAAGAGCTGAAGGCAGGAAGAAAATATTTTTTTATCCTTCAAAAGGTTTTGCTTGTGCTGATATTTTCTATCCTGTTGGTATTGAGGCCAGGATATCTGCCGATATTTTTATCAGTTATTTTCATGATCTACCTGTTGGTCCATAAAAATCTATCTTCGCCGATGATCTACCTTTTCCTGGCAGGAGTTTTTTATCTCTCTTCTATTAGGCTGGACATCTTTATTGTTGAAGCATCGTTGATATTTCTATACGGCTTTCCAACAGGCTCGATTGTCGCCTCAAAAAGTATAAAAGAGTCGATTATGAAAATCTCAAGATATTCTTCATTTGTTTTGCTGGCGATAGTTTTATTTTTATTAGCAGTCTAGGCTTTCATAAGCCCTTATCCAAACATCATCAAACTGACCGTTGTCTAAACTTATTTTCTCAGCATTTAGCGTATGCAACTTCTTGCAGAATCTTTTGTCTAGCTTAAAGCCAGCAGGTTTTCTGCTAAAATCCAGAAGATACGGATATATCCTGCACTCAAATGGCCTTTTGTTATAGATGGTGCATTTTCCATCGATAAGGAATATGCAGTGCCCATCTTTCTTTGCCAAAGTATGTATCACTCTATAAGGCGTGTTGATGTTGACGATAGATCCGGGATAATCATTTTCCTCATATGGCATGAGTACAGGATTTAATGGGTCTTTGCAGCAGTCGCTACATTCTCCGCAATCTATTTTGGTCATGAAGAATAGAAATCGCATTTATATTAAAATATATCTGGCTACTCGTTGGTAAAAATATATTGGCCTCTCCTAAACCATTTAGAGATATCCCTATATGGGTAGGGTATATTTGGGTGGTTTCTCACTTCCCTTGAAAGAGCCATTATGAAAAGATTTTTTTTAAGTTTATAAGACTTAGCTGGAAGCTTCTATGGATAAACTGGCTAGGGCTATAAGAAGACTAGAACAATCTCTTTATCCTTATCGGGCTCACCATCAAAACCGCAAGCACCAGATAGATGTAAGGAAACACTTTTGTTGGAACGCCGGCCAAAAAGATAAGCGGGATCAATACTCCATTTACAGTTATAGGCATCCCTGCAAAATCCTGCGTAAATTCCATGATATTATACCTGGCAAGCCGAAGGACTCCTGCAAATAAAAACAGCGCAAAGACGACGACAGCAATGTTTGTCTTGATAAGTGCAAACCCAAATATCGCAGGCGCAACCCCAAAGCTGATAGTGTCTGCAAGGCTGTCAAGCTGCTTTCCAAAGTCTCCATTTCGTTTTACAAGCCTTGCGACTTTTCCATCCACTACATCAAAAACAACAGCAAGTATCATAGCACTAACCGCATATGAATACTGCTCATTTATCGTAAGTATTATGGAGAGAAGCCCCATAAAAACATTGAGCAGTGTAAATATATCAGGAAGCCTGATGAGTTTTGTAAACCTTATTTCCTCAAGGTCTGTCTTATATGTGACCACCCTTATCCCTGACTTGAATGCTGTTGAGATAAGTGAAGCGATGACAAGTATGACTGAAAGCCAGACCAAGACGTAATCAAGATACCCTAGCAGGATTATAAACAAGGTGAACACTTGGGCAAAGAGGCTTATCTTGTCTATGGCATTTGGAGAAAAGATTGTCTTTGTATTTCTCAAAAGCAGCATCAATGCTCCAATGATTATCACCGCATCCTTTGCAAGATATATTGTCATCACCCACAAAGGAAGCGCGCCCTTCAGGAACAACGCGATTGCGATAAGATTGACGAGCAGCTTGTCTGCCAAGGAATCAAATATAGTCCTAAGCTGGGATTCTATCCTATTTTTCTTTGCAAGAAATCCATCTATAAAGGCAGCAAACGCTGCAAGGCCAAACAGATAAAGCGCAAGCTCATCCTTTGAAGACATGACGACAGAAAAGATGATGGCTGCAAGAAGTATACGAAGGAAAACCAGGGTAAGGCCTCTCTTTTTTTTGACAAACAGCTGTTTGAACCTTTTTTTTGCGATCATATTGTCCCTATGATGGTCTTGCCTGCAACCACCCTCTCACCGTTCTTCACAGCCAGGTTGACCTTCCTTGGGACTATCAGGCATACCTGGCTTCCTATAACTATCCTACCTATCCGCTCTCCCTTATTAACCTTCTGCTTTTTACTTACAAAGCACTGGATTCTTCTTGCGATGTAGCCTGCGATCTGTATTACTTTTACATCTCCTATCTCACTTTTTATTGTTATCTCGTTCTTCTCATTCTCAAGTCCGTTCTCAAGGGCATGTCCATACACAGCATTCTTGAACTTTCCTTTGGAATATTTGATATCAGTAACTTCACCGGCAATCGGAGCTCTTTGCACATGCACGTCAAAGACAGTCATCATTATCGTGATAAGCCATCCATCTTTACAGCTCTCAGGAACAAGCGCCCTTATCATGCCGCTTCCTTTGGCAATCCTTATCTCTTTCTTAGAAAGCTTAAGTATGTTGATTATCTTGCCATCAGCAGGAGAGAGGAGATTATTTCCGGAAGGTATCTCTCTTTTTGGATCCCTGAGAAAAACAAACTTATAAAATCCAAGCACTATAATGATCAAAGCAGCAAAGATGATTACCATTTTTCTTTTCTTATTCGAAGATAGTATGCAGTGTGATTGACAGCGATATGCCCAAGAACGCTTACTATTGCGATGACAAGCATCATGCTAAATGTAAGTTTTACTATAAGGCTTGAAAAGATAAGCGCTCCAAACACAAAGTCAAGCTGATCCCATGGAAAAAACCTGCTTCCAGGCGCGATGCCTATCCTTCTCTTAAAAAAGCTCTTTATGAGATCACCGAACAAAGCTCCAAAACCCAAGAGAAAGCCCACGATAAACCAATAGTTGTAGTTGACAAGGCTTATTTCTCTAAAAAATACCATATTATAAAGGATAGATTGGATAAATGTAACTCCAAGCGCAAACAGTACGCCAAAGAAAAAACCATTGTATGTCTTGTTGTTTCCAAATATACCCTTGCCGCCATCAACAGGCTTGCATAGTGGCTTAATCCATCCTCTTGCGATGACTGGCGCCATATTGGCGATATATGCAGGCAGCATAAAGTAAAGTGCTTGTAGTATCATCACCACACCCTGAATATGTGTTTTTTAAAGAAGCTGAAGCTGCTTCCCATAAGTCCAGTCACATTAGAGCCGCATGCCTGTGTTTTTCTCTTCCTGACTGCGTCTCTTAAGTCTCCTTCAAACACAGTATAGCTTCTGCCTATCTCAAAAGAAAAATGTGAGTCAGAGCCGCCTGTCTTTGCAAGATTGAATTTATCCGCAGTCTTAACCGCGCTCCTGTTGCTAAAATATGAAGTCCTTGCATTAAAGCACTCTATTCCATCAAGGCATTTCTTTAGGTCAACTCCTTTGATCTTTGCCCTAAGATGAGGCAGTACCCTAAAAGGGTGCGCAAGGATGACGATTCCTCCCTGTTTTTTGATCTCATCAGTGACAGAAAAAAACTCCCTTGACTTTATCTCTTCCCTTATGTAAAGCCCAAGAACATGCCCCCTGTCGGTGCTTACCTCGATAGAAGGGATAACCTCAAAATCCTTATCCTTGTTGAGCTTCTTTACTTCCTGCCCGCCCTTGACAGTGTTATGGTCTCCTACTGCAATCCCGTCAAGCCCGACTCGCTTTGCTGCCTTTAGTATTGTCTCTGGCCTAAGTGTAGAGCAGGCCGAATTGTAGGTATGGATGTGCAGGTCATATCTCATAAAACCACCAAAGTGTACAATAAAGCGGTTCATATAAAAAGATTGCGTTAGTTTATGAGTTTATTGATGTGCGTAAGAAAAATTATAGCATTTTTTATCGACTCTTCTGCAGGCTGCTTATTGGCATCAGGAAGTTTCTGATAAGTGAATTCTCCTCTCTTATCCTTCTCTGATAAGAGAAGACCCAGTAAGGAATCAGCACGGATTATAGCCGATCTATAGATTTTTAACAATTCCAAGTCAAGCTTTCCACTGATGACAAAATAATAAGCAAATGAATCTAGTGTTGCCTTATGGATATTTGGGCTTTTCGTCTTCACTCTTTCTTTCAACAGCAAGGCCTTGGTGGCATAGAAGATTGCATAATAAGCATGAGCGATTGCACCGCTATAAAACGTATCTTTCTCAAGCAATTCAAGCTCTGTTTTTAGCTTGCTCATCTCAGAGATCTTAAACAGGGTTTCAGATTGTTTTATAGTAAGTTAAATAGAAAAGTTCTTATATAAGTACCCCTTCTGTAATTAGCAAGAGGTGATATAGATGGCATTAAGAACCAAATTTCATCATTCGTCAAGTATTTTTAAGAGAC
>DASRUK010000148.1:0-3442 GCA_035655475.1 Candidatus Nanoarchaeia archaeon | reverse complement strand
CCGAAGGCTCACCATCTCAAAAGGGGAAAGATTTATGTTACTCAGAATCCAAGGGGTTTATCCCCTTCTATGCCCCAAGGGCATCAATGCAATAGATTATTAGAAAGAGGCTTCAGCCGTTAGGCTGGAGAGTTTCACTTTCTTTAGTAAAATGGGGGTGGTTGGAGGAACCAACCATGACCTTGAAGTTCAAGGAAACCCCCCTGATACAGATTTGCGGTCGTATCAAAGAGCTTTGTAAAAGAGCAGGTATAAAAAAATATTCTTCTAAATATAGCAACAAGATATATGATAATTACCAAAAAATGACCCTGCTCTGCCTAAAGCAGAATGCAGGGACTGGATTTGAGGCATTTATCGAGGAAGAATTGATTGAAATGCCCCATGTGGTAGCATATCTTGGGCTTGAAACAATACCTCATCCTGACACACTCAATAAATTTGAGAACAGCATAAAGCAAACCACCCTTCAGTTGGTATTGCTACAGACAACGGCAAGAACAGGCATAAAGAAGTTATTCTTAGGGCAGGATGGAACCGGATTTAAGGCAAAAAGGGCAAGCTCCTACTATCATTTCCGTATAGAGTATTGCCAAAGAACAAACAAAAAGAGAAAGCCGGGCAGGCCAAGGAAAAAGAAGAAGCGCAGGAGATATCTATATGTTCAGATAATGGTTGAACTAAGGACCCAGATGCCCTTGGGCGTGTCAATAAGCAGAAAACCTTCAGGGGATGCAAAAAAATTCATCCCTGTAGCAAAAAAGGTCATGAAGCTAGGCAAATCTGTTAAGATAGTCTGTCTTGACAGGGGATATGATGATGAAAAAGTCCACGAGTACATAAGGGAGATTATGGATGCCCTCTCAATCATTCCTGCAAGAAACAAGGATGTGCCTATCTGGAGAACAAAAGGAAAATACAGGAAGCAGATGAAGAGAGGCTACAGCAGGAAATATTATTTTATGAGGAACAAGAACGAAACGGTAAACTCTGTTGTAAAGCGAAAGTGGGGAGACTCAACCCTTGCCATGACATGGAGGAATCAGAACAAAGAGGTGCTTTTTAGGCTAATCTTCTATGCAGCACGTAGATTTATCTCTATTTTTTTGTTTTGTATATCAATAAAAATAATTATTCCTCTGAAAATGAGGGCAAGTTATTGTTTTTCAGAGGGAGGGTTTCTGTAGAGCCCAAGTGTAGAAAGCTTTAAATATAAGACAATGATGCTAAATCTTCCGGCAATAAGGTAATATTAATGGGGTATACATAAAGCCATGCTTTCGGTTATATCGAAACTGAGGTGATGTCTGTGCCAAGAGGAAGGAAGAAAAAAGAAGAGACAGAAGATGTTGAAGAGACGACAGATGAAGACGAGCCGGTAGAAGAAGATACATCGGATATAGACAAAGATGACTATGACGACGAAGACGAAGATAACACAGAGGAAGAAAAAGAAGACGAATATTAATTTGTTTTTTATTTAGGAGGGGAATGATATGTATTATTACATAAAATCTAGGAAGAAAGGGACCTGTGAGTGGAAGGCACTAAGGCAGGATGGAAAGATCATCGTACTTAACAATTTTGAGAAGGCAAAGGAGAAAATAGCCAGCATGGCTGATCATGCCTGCAAGATAGTCACAATGAAAAAGCATCCTTCTGACAAAGAAAGCAGAATAAAAGGAAAATCATTCCTTAAGGAAGACTGGTAATCATGGGAAGAATAAAAACAGCACAGATAAAAAGAGTAACACGACAACTTATCAACAATAATGCAGCACAATTTTCCACTGATTTTAAGTCAAACCAAGCAGTTGTGGGAAAACTTATATCTACGCCATCTAAACGGCTAAGGAACAAGGTCACTGGCTATGTCACCAAGATGACCAAGCAGCGAAAAGAGAACGCTTAGAAACACATAAGCAGCAGTGATGCCTGTCTGCTTCTTGATGATGCTTGGTGTTATCATCGTGAATGATAGGGAGCTTTTTGCCGCCAGTTCTGGGTTTCATATGCCGCCCTTGTATTCTGGCTTGCTAGGCATTTTTGCCTGCATGACGTCATCTGCTTTTTTCTGAAGGGACAATCCATAGAATTTATGGCTAAAGGGACTTGAACTCTTTTTCCATCTCTTCCTTTCTAAGCGAGATATCTATATCACCAAAATGCTGCTGCTGGAAGACATCTATCTTTCTTTGATTGGTAAGATGGAGAAGGGGGATGAAAGTGGATATCTTGTCTTGTTTTGATCCTGAAGGCGTAAGCTTAGAGAAAGTGAGCTTTTCGTCTTTATTGTCCCAGAACCATGCTTTTATCTTGCCGTAGATCTCCTTGATAACCTCTGAGATGTCTCTGCTCTTTTTTGGAATCTCAACGTTTAATGGAGGGATACTTTTTAAGACCCTTCTTCTTTTAACCTCTAAAGCCCGCTCCAGAGCGTTCATCAGGTCATATATAGAGACTTTTCGCTTCCTTGGCTGCGGAGTCCTTGGAATAAGGTTTTTTGGGATGTTTTCAACCGGCCTTGGCTGGAGATCGTCTTCAAATAACAGTTCCTGCTCGTCTTCCTGCGAGATAAGCCTGTCTAAGTATTCGATATCTTCGCCTACTAAGCGGTTGGATTTGATCTTTAATAGCAAAGCTGCTGCAAGAAGGACTTTGCCTGAGACCCTAAAATCATGCTCTTTGAGCATTTTTATCATGTCGATGTATTTCTGGGTTAATAAGGAGACGTTGATATCCCAGGGGTCCATCTGCTCGGACTTGACAAGCTCCTGGATGATAGACTGCCATGTCACCTCATCCTTGTCGAAAAGAATATCGAAAATCTGCTCGTGGGGAGCTTTTTCTTCCATTGCATTCAATAGAATATGGCAAATATAAAAAGGTTTTTATATGGCTAATAAACACTCCTATCTAAATTTGGGCTCATGGTCTAGTGGCTATGACAACACCCTTACAAGGTAGGCAATCAAGTTGATCACAATTGCCCATCATATGATAGGTGTAGGTCGCCAGTTCGAATCTGGCTGGGCCCACCTTCGCGCTAGTAGTCAAGTGGTTACGATACGGCCTTGCCAAATAATCTTGCAAAGAGGCTGTGGCCCGGGTTCGAATCCCGGCTGGCGCATTTTTATGCTGCTTGAGTTCTATAACGCAAATGCGTAGTCATCAATGCTTAATTTGCTTTCCATAAATCAGGAAACCGCCATTTTAAATTTGTTTATTATATCTTAGTGATAAACAACTTTGCTGGTTAATACATGTTTGCTCTGTGTTGGACCAAACAAAAATCTTTATAAACCGCTTAAATTCTCTAAAGATTTCATGGGCCCATAGCTCAGCCTGGTTAGAGCGCCGGTCTTATATGGCCACGTTCTAAACATCCGGCATAAGACAGCCGGCGGTCTGGGGTTCAAAAATTTCTCCGTAAGAGAATATG
>DASRUK010000147.1:0-4386 GCA_035655475.1 Candidatus Nanoarchaeia archaeon | reverse complement strand
CCGAAGGCTCACCATCTCAAAAGGGGAAAGATTTATGTTACTCAGAATCCAAGGGGTTTATCCCCTTCTATGCCCCAAGGGCATCAATGCAATAGATTATTAGAAAGAGGCTTCAGCCGTTAGGCTGGAGAGTTTCACTTTTTCTCATCAGGGCAGTACCACTTGAGCGCCGGAAAGATTCAAGAGCGTCTACATAAATAATCCTGGTGCCAAAAGTGTAATCGGTAAAAGGCTCAGAGGCAAGCAGATAGTATATTGAAACCGGATGTTTCTTTGTTGAGGTATAGAGTGTACCTGCATTTTCCCGCACGAATTCAACAAATGTTTTTATGCAGGAAGGAGTGGAATCTGAGTAAGACAGCAATGCGCAAATATCATCCCCTTCTTTTGCGACAAACAGATTGGAAATACTTTTTTCTTTCCATTTTTTGTAGAACAGGATGGCTTCCTGCGGTGGCTCGTATGCTTTTACAAAACTTTCAAGTCTTTCACCTTCAAGGCAAGAGATTTCCATCTGCCCTTACTTCTATTTGGCATTTCCAGGGCAAGCCTATGAAGCACTCGCCTGCTGGCAGCAACCATAACTTTTAAAACTGATCCTAATTAATCCCCTTTTATGTATGATGTAATATTCATCTCAGGGGAAGCCTACTTTGACAGCCCGCTAAGCGGAGTTGCCATGCTAAAACGTGTTCTTGAGAAAAAGGGGTATAAATTATTGGTTGTCAAGCAGCCAAAAGAGAAAGATATCGAGAAGCTGCAAAAGCCCAGGTTATTTTTTGCTGTCAGTAGTGGAAGCATAGATTCTATGGTAAGAAACTATACCCCCCTGAAAAAATCAAGGATTGACGATAAAAATCTGAACTACAATGAATCTGTTCCAGATAGGGCCTGCATAGTCTATTCAAACTGGATAAGGAAGCATTTTCATGATTCACCTATAGTCCTTGGAGGGACTGAAAGCAGCCTTAGAAGATTTGTCCACTATGACTACTGGGAGAACAGGCTTAGAAAGCCGATATTGTTTGATTCCAGAGCAGATATACTTGCATATGGTATGGCTGAAAAACAGATACTGGAGATAGCTGAGAGGATTAGAAGCAAGCAGGACATTCAAGGTGTTAAAGGCACTTGCGTGATAAGTAAGGAAGTGCCTGAGGGTTTTATTCTTCTTCCAAACTATGATGAGGTCATGAATTCCAAAGAAAGATTTTGTGATATGCAGAACTTGTTTAGCAATTCAAAGGATCTTGCGCAGAAAATAGACAACAGATATGTTCTTCAGTACAAAAGCCCAGTATATACAAGCAAGGATTTGGACGAGTATTATGAAATGCCTTTCAAGAGAGATTCCACATTACCTCATCTGCACGGGTTTGAGTTCTCTGTTGTTACGCATCGCGGATGCATAGGTGACTGCAGCTTTTGTTCTCTTAGCCTCACTGCTGGAAACAAGATCGTGTCAAGAAGCGAAGGGTCGATAATGAGGGAGCTTGAGTATATTTCAAAGCTGCCTAATTTTAAAGGTATCATCGATGATTTTGGAGGGCCTTCTGCCAATATGTATGGCATGGACTGCCACAAATGTGAGAATAAATGCCTGGGATGCAGAAATCTTGACAGGTCAAATAAAAGGCTTGTCGCCCTGCTTAGAAAGGCAAGGAAGGTTCCTGGGATAAAAAAGATAATGGTGAGAAGCGGTGTTAGGTTTGATCTTGCTACAGATGAGTATCTTGATGAGTTAAAAAACCACACTTCTGGTAAATTAAAGATAGCGCCTGAGCATGTGAACAAGAGAGTGCTCCAACTTATGAACAAAGACCATGGAGACCTTAAAACGTTTATGAAGAGATGCAAGGATAGAGGGATAAGATTGTCTTATTATTTGATGCTTGCTCATCCTGGCTGCGGGATGCCTGAGGCAAAAGAGCTCAGGAATGCAAAGCTTGATACTGAGTCAGTGCAGGTGTTTACTCCGACGCCGATGACTGTTTCTACCTGCATGTATTACACAAGGCTTGATCCCAAGACGAAGAAAAAGGTTTATGTTCCGTATAGCTATAAGGAGAAGAAGGAACAGAAGAGACTATTTTTTGGAAAATAGGCATCTTTATAATCAGGCCCTTTTTCCTTTAAGACATGAAGACCTATCCATACCATTATCTTGGACCCATTGATAAACTTCTTACTGTAAGAGAAGTTTATACTGCCATTGGAGAGGTGCTTGGTTCAAGAGGTAATCGGCGTAAAGTCCATCCTGTAGATAAGGATGAAGGAGTCTGCTTGTATATCAGTGAAGGCTTGCGTAATAAGATGGAGTATGAAGTCAGATTTAACCCTGGAGAGCAAGTGGGAAGGCCACTTGATGAAATTTGCTTAAGCACTTTCTTGGTCTGCGGACAACCAATCAACGCCAAAGTTGCTCGTGAAGTTGAAGAGCTGCTTAGAAACAGAAGGCCAAGTAAAGTCTAGTTTATTCTGTATATATCTCTAAACGTCTCCTGGGCAAGTCTTATCGTATTAAAATAGGATGCGTTTGTCATAGCTCCCTGGACAACTGTAGGCCATCTTCTTTTCTGCATCCATTCCTTGTCTGGCTCGAACATAGGGAGGATCTCATATTTTAATTTTTCAACCAGCTCTACCGAATCCTTTTCTTTGTCTGCTTTACGTTGAGCAAGGGCAGGCTCTGTGCCTAGGAGCAATTTTAGATCTTCACTAGTTGGAGTACGGCCAAGACCCCATCCTGTGAGCCCTGGAACAAGACCTTTTGGCAGAATATATCCTTCTGGGGGATTTTGGGGGTACCACCAGCCGTCTATAGTTGAAAATTGAGGTACACCATTAGCAGCTGCTTTCATGCCTGAGGTGCCTGCTGCTTCTTCAAGAATACGTGGCGTGTTAAGCCAAAGGTCCACCCCTTGGGTAAGCGTCCTGGCAGAGGCCATGTTATAATCCTCCACAAACCACATAGGTATTTCCCTTTCTTTTAGATAGTGGATTATCTCCTGGATGACCTTCTTTCCTTCATTGTCTGCAGGATGGGCTTTTCCAGCAAAGACAATGCCTATCTTATCTTTGTATGCTCCTAGTTTGCCTACATTCTGCAATACCAAGGTTGCCTGTTTATAAGGTGCAGCTCTACGTGCAAAGCCTATCATCAACCTTTTTGGGTCATAGCCAGTATTTCTAATGACATGAGGGTCGTTGTCTAAGTATTGTCCAAGCCGCCACCTGGGGGTTAGCCTGGATTGCATGATTGAATCTTGGGGAGCTTCCAGTACAGCCTTCTCAAGTGACTGAGGATTTGTTATCCAACCTGGCGCAATGCAGTTGTATAGCCTTTGAGCCTCAGGAGATGCCCATGTAGGTATATCGATGCCGTTGTCCTTGTACGTCAATTGTTCAATATTTGGAAAATCCCTGAATATATATTGTGATGCTACTTGATGAGGTTTTGATACACCATGAGAAATTCCTGCGTTCATCCCTATCCTCATCATATGCACTCCTTCATAGCCTGACAATCTATATGCTTGTTTTAGCATGTGCTCATGCATAACTTTTTGCGCTGTCTCCTTTGAGAACGCATCAATCCCAGCAGGGACCAAGGTGTGTGTGGTAAATACCATATGCTCTCTTGCTTTATCAAGAGAGCCATACTTCTCTATCAACGGAAGAAGCATCAAAGCCGAATGGCCTTCGTTTGCATGATAAATTTGGATAGGGTGACCAAGGGCTTTTAGCATTTCAAAGCCTCCAACTCCTAGGATCATCTCCTGCCTTAGCCGGTTCTCTTTGTCCTGACCTGGATAAAGATAACCAACTTGATTGTCTTCTTTTAGTAGAACAAGTGGAACATAGTGTTTGCTGCCTGGAACACTTGAATATACGGGCACTTCAAATGCTGTCACCTCTAGCGATCCCCCGGCAATTGGGACACTTACCTTTTCATCCAGCGTCTTTAGAGCCCCTGTAGGGATGACCGGCCTATAATATTCTGTTTGCCAGCCGCTTGCATCAAGCTTTTGGTGAGGGATACCCTTGTTGTAGTATAATCCGACGCCGATAATTGGCAAGCCCAGATTCGCGCAACCTTTCAAGAAATCACCTGATAGGATACCCAGGCCTCCACTATAGACTGGTACCCCCGCTCCTTGCTCAAGACCAAATTCGGCGCTAAAATAAGCTGCAATTGGCTTCATTACTCACCTCTTATTTTAGCTAGAAATGGCTTGTCGAGTCTATAACCTGACCTCGCCACTTCAACAGTTTTCTATCTAATTTTAACACTAACTCAGTTTGACAGTTGGGATTTTACCAGCGCATAGGCAGGCTCTTGTCCCGATATTTCTCTATAAAATCACCCAAAATGCCAACTATTTC
>DASRUK010000146.1:0-2980 GCA_035655475.1 Candidatus Nanoarchaeia archaeon | reverse complement strand
GCTTATGTCCCCTCAGGACACTTTGGCGGCGATGACAGCGGCTCTGCAGTTCCAAAAACAGGTACTATTGAGCCTGAGATTGTCGAGCCCATCATAATCAAGCAGCCAAGCAAAAATGTTGTTGATGAGATACTTAAGGCTCAAAAACAGGTGACTGGAAGAGAGATAACTTTAAGCGAGTTTGAAGTTGAGGAAATCATCATAAAGAGAAGGATTAAAAAGAGAGAGATTAGAATAAAGTCGTCATGAAGAAGATAATCCTAGGTTTACTTGTTCTTTGCCTTGTGGTCTTTGTCTTTACATTCGGATTTAAAGTGAATGCATTCAGAGAGAGCTTTTATAAAAAAGAGTTTGTAAAGTATGGAGTATATGACAAATTTGCAGGCAAAGACATCGATAAGATAAATACTGAGGTTATAGGGTATCTTAAAGGAAGGGAAATTTCACTAGATGATGGATTTTTTTCTGCTGCTGAGATAAGCCATCTTAAGGATGTAAGGGGGCTTGTCAGAGGGGCAGATATCCTGTTTTACCTGTCGCTTGTTTTTGCGCTTGCCTGCGGTGCTGGGCTTTTTTACCTTGACAAGAATCTTCTTAATATCTCAAGGGCATTAATGAT
The DNA here is from genome assembly GCA_035655475.1 of Candidatus Nanoarchaeia archaeon. Taxonomy (GTDB): domain Archaea; phylum Nanobdellota; class Nanobdellia; order Woesearchaeales; family JACPBV01; genus DASRUK01. The sequence continues at coordinate 2,361 of DASRUK010000146.1, read as the reverse complement.
AGGAGGGATAGTCTCGGCTGTAGGAGTGATTGCAATAATTGCCTTTGTCATCTTTGGCTTTGACTCTATCTTTACTTATTTTCATTACCTGCTCTTTTCCCAGGGAGGATGGGTGTTTGGAGCGACCGATAATATAGTGAATCTCTATACTGAAGGATTTTTTTACGATATGGGTTTGAGGGTATTTTTATCGATACTGGCGTTTGCAAACATTTTAATATTATTAAGCCTTTCCCTGCCAAGATGGTCGGGGGACTGAATATACTTATCTCAATTGCCGTGATGGTATTGTCTGCGCTATCCCTTTATTTTTCCATAAAGTATATTGGAGGTCAGCCTGGGACCATGCGCGTTGTCTTTCTTGGACTGATAATATCTTTTGCTGTGCTTTGCGCAGTTATGTTTATCGGAATTGGGGCAGGCATCTTTATCGGGATAGCTGCTTTATTTATCTATAAGGTGGCTTTCAAGCTTTCTATGCCAAAAGCGTTTGCTGCGTGGCTTTTGCATTATACCCTTGTTTTTCTGGCGATACTTGCTTGGGCTTTTGCTTAGGTAAGCAGATTCTGGTGAGAACAACGAGGATGGCTTGAACTTGTTCTGCAAAACCACACCGACTGGGGCAAGCCCTGGTTTGTCTTGCCCTCGTTCATCTGGAATCCAGGCACAAAATATTTATACAACTTACACATAAATTATTAGTATGCGCAAAGTGATCATAGCAGGCAATTGGAAGATGAACAAGGGAATAGACGAGTCAGTTGCCCTTGCAAAAGAGCTTAAGAAAAATCTTGCTGGTTCTGATAAAGAGATAGTCATCTGCCCCCCTTTTACAAGCCTTTGCTGTGTCAAAGATGCGCTGAAAGGCAGCAAGATAAAGCTTGGAGCGCAGAACATGTACTGTGAAAATGATGGAGCCTTTACCGGCGAGATATCTCCTATGATGCTAAAAGATGCAGGGGTCAAATATGTAATACTGGGCCACTCTGAAAGAAGGCATATACTTGGAGAAGATGATGCTTTGATAAACAAAAAGATCAAATGCGCGCTTGCCAACCAACTTGTACCAATATTCTGTGTGGGAGAGACACTTGCTGAACGGGAAGAGGGCAGGATGAAGGAAGTCATAACAAGGCAAGTCAAAGAAGGGTTAAAAGGGATAAAGGAAATCGAAGGGATAGTGATAGCTTATGAGCCTGTCTGGGCAATCGGAACAGGAAAGACCGCCACTCCAGAGCAGGCAGAAGAAGTGCATGTACTGATAAAGGGGATAATAAAGCAGGTATATGGCAATATCGAGGTTCCAATCTTATATGGAGGCTCTGTAAAAGCTTCAAATATCAAGGAACTCGCGTGCCAAAAAAATATAGATGGAGTGCTTGTCGGCGGTGCAAGCCTTGATGCAAAAACCTTTGTGGAGATAGCAGCATGCTAGAGAAGAAGACAGATCCTGAGCAGGTAAAAAGCAGAAAATGGATATTCAAGCTGGTGCTGGTCTTGATAATAATCGCCATAATATATTATCTTTACACTCATCCAGATATAATAAGAAGTCCGGTAAACAAGTTCTTTGAAGGCCTTAATGCCTAGGGAACATTGACATAGATCTTCCAGATATGGTTGTCATAAGCGATATATGCTGCACCATCCATATAAGTGATGTTTAGGTCGTAGATATATGTGCCTGATGGTGCATCCTTAGGCACTTTAACTCCCATGAGGAATTTTTCCTGTTTGTTGTTTTGTATTGGCTTGATAAGTTTCTTCCAGCCATTGCCGTTTTCAAAGGGCAAAGCTTGCTCACTAAAGGCAGGCCATGTGTTTGGATCAAATTCTGCTGGCAGGCCTTGGTCAGGATCGTCGTTGTTTACATACTTATTATACCTGAAAAGCAATGCAAAATTGTTTTCAATATTTTCATCTAGCATGTTCAATATGCCTATGCCATATGTCGTCATCTCGCCTCTTGGTGCTGTCTTGCTGTTGAAGGGGATGGCTATCTTTCCTCCGTTGTCGAGCATATCCTCTATCATGCTCTCTGTCCTTTTGTCCCAGACAAGGACTGTGTTTTCAGCGTGGGACATTATCTGCTTCAGAAAATAAACCCCGAATGCAAAGACAGCTATAGATATTATCATGATTATTATAAAGTTAAGTGAAAGTTCAATAGCTCCCTTTTTCATCTTAATACCTGTCCACAATGCCCTGATACCTATAATCCTGGGCATACTGGGCATAATAGTTTGCCTTGTGCTTTTGTATAAGCGCCTGGATTTGGGCTGCCACTTCTGGAGCATTGTCAATGTAATCCATCGTCATGGAGTGTTCATCTGACCCTGAAAGATCTATCACTACTTTGCC
>DASRUK010000145.1:0-4039 GCA_035655475.1 Candidatus Nanoarchaeia archaeon | reverse complement strand
CTCGCCGATAAACTCAGCGTTGCTTTCATCGATCAAAGGCATGATCACCTCTTCAAAATACTCTCTATCCTCTTTTCCTACTTTGGCTGCGATCCTAAGAGGTGTATTTGCCCTTTCTGCTATCTTGATGGCTTTGTCAACTCCCTTTTCAGGCGATATCCGCCCAAGAAATGCAAGATATTCTCCTTTTCCTTCATTCAATTCATATATGTCTTTTGGAATGCCATGATATACCGTATCTATCCAGTTAGCCCAAGGTAATGGGCCTCTTTGAGAATTGGATATCGAGATCAGGGGCATATCCCTAAACTCCATAAATAGGCCCGCATAGTTTGGATAGTCAAGCCTTCCATGCAGTGTTGTGACACTTGGCGCTTTTGCTCTTCTTAACATAGGAAATCCTAAATATTCAAGATGAGAATGGATTATATCAAAATCACCCGAGTCCTGGCATACTCTCTCAGCCATATATAGGTGATCAGGCACAGGATCGACACAGTTCTTATCCATCCTCAGCGATTTCTTGCACATCGGTTTAAGCTCAGCGCTTGTCTTTGAGTCGCCGCTTGCATAAAGAGTCACCTCATGGCCCATCTTCACAAGCTCTTCTGTGAGATAGTGGACATCCCTTTCTGTGCCCCCATATAGCATTGGAGGGACGCTTTCATGCAATGGGGAGATCTGGGCAATTTTCATCAGTGGCATAAAGGCAAAATAATTTATTAGCCTTTCTAAAATGAATAATTTTAAAAACATGTAATATCATATCCATCTCTACATAATCAGGAGGAAGATCAAAAATGGCAGCTGTATACTATGTAATAGGGATAGTGGCATTATTTATTTTCTTTATCGGCATCAGGGTGGTAAGGCCGACAGAAAGAGCTCTAGTTGAAAGGCTAGGTAAATATGAGAAATTCGCAGGCCCTGGTTTTCATTGGGTAATTCCAGTGATTGACAGGATGATAAAAGTTAATACGACCGAAAACATGGTCAACGCAGAGCCTCAGGAGATAATCACAAACGATAACCTTAATGCAAGAGTTGATGCTCAGGTCTATTTCAGGGTAAAATCTGACGAGGAATCAATAAAAGCATCCCAGTATAATGTAAATGAATATCAGGTGCAGATAGTAAGCCTTGCAAGGACAACATTAAGAAATATAATAGGCACTTTGACCCTGAAGTCAGCAAATAGCGAAAGGGATAGGATAAATGATGAGCTGATGAAAACACTTAAGGAAGAGACAAAGAGCTGGGGCATAGAAGTGGTGAGGACAGAGCTAAAAGAGATAGATCCTCCAAAAGATGTCCAGGATACCATGAACAAAGTGGTCAAGGCTGAAAACGAGAAAATTGCTTCAAAAGACTTGGCAGAAGCAAGGGAGATGCAGGCAGATGGAGAAAGAAGAGCAAGCATCAAGGAAGCAGAAGGGATTAAGCAGGCGACCATTCTCAAGGCAGAAGGAGAAGCAAAAGCATTTGAGATGATAAGTAAGTCATTTGTCGGAAACGCCCAGCTGCTAAAAAAACTTGAAGTTACCCAGGCTTCTCTTGAAAACAATACTAAGATAGTCTTGACAGAAAAGGGCATCACTCCAAATATTATAATGGGAGATATACCTATCAGGATAAAGGGCGAACCTAAATAATTTTTTTACAATTAAGTGATTCCAAAAGCATTAAAAGTAAAAAATATACCAGTCTGGATGACTTACAAACAACTTCGTGATTCATCCAACCTTAAATTTTTCCATAGGCGTCACACAATAGATACAACCATAATGGCATTAAGCGCTGCTGTTGGAGGCTTTCTCACTCATGCAGGATTTGCAGCAAGAGATTCAGCAAAGACCCTGTTAAAGCTTTCAACTTTTATATCAAGTCCCGAAGCAGAGCAATTCATCAAGAAAGCTAGTGGAGAATATGTGATAAGTTACATTGCCTGGGGAATGGCACTCGTAGCTTATGGGCTGGCAGTGGTAGAGTATAAGAAAGTGATAGATAATCCCATAGAATACATCAATGATACTGAAGGGTACCTATTAAGAAAAAGAAAAGAATGACCCTTTCTATTGCGGTTAAATTTAAATATACCTCCTGATAATCCAAATCAGCATGAAACTAGACTTTAGCAAACTAAGTGGGCTTGTTCCAACAATAATCCAAGACTATAAAACCAATAAGGTGTTGATGGTAGGATTTATGAACGAAGAGTCGTACAAGAAAACTTTGGAGACAGGAAATGTCTGGTATTACAGCCGCACAAGAAACAAGCTCTGGATGAAAGGAGAGACCTCAGGCAATGTGCAGAAGGTAAAAGAGATATTTGTTGATTGTGACAATGATACCCTGCTGATAAAAGCTGAGCAGATAGGAAAAGCCGCATGTCATGAAGGCTATGAAAGCTGTTTTTTCAGGGATATTAAAGGAAAGGTGGTAGATAAGAAAGTGTTTGACCCAAAAACAGTATATAAAAAATAATTTATTGCACCTTCATTTTAAATAGAAACTTTGCTTGACGGTAGGCTTCTTCTGAATGATATGAGATATCGGTTTTTGTCACCTTGATGTGTTCTTCATCCATTCCTATCTCTCTTGTTCTTTGAGAGACAAGGAGGTTTAAACAAGTATATGCATAGATTGCTGCACGTTCAATATTAGCAAGCGGTCGCCGTATAGTAGGTTTATGGGTTCCTTTGCTGACTATAACCTGGCGGTCAGTTATCTTGGCCATCTCTTCCAGGGCATAGACCTTATGCTGAGGGCAAAATCTTTCTAACAGTTCAGAATAAAGATCTATCCATTCTTTATATCCTACTTGAAGATTTAGATCAGTTGCAGTGTCCGTTAGGCTAGTAGCTTGACAACTTAGTTAGATTACATAATGCTTAGACAGTTTCTCATCAGCCATCTGCTTTGTAAATCTCCAATCAATTTGTTGTCTTTCCTTATTTCTTCTTTTTGCCCAGGATAAAACCTCTCTTTTTAGGGCTGTTATTTCCCCTATTCTCCTACCAGTGCACTGAGCATCCATAATGCCAATCTCTATTTCTGCAACATCAAGCCAGCTTGCATGTTTCGGGGTATAATGGAACTCAAGCCTGCTCAATATTCTGTCTGCTTCATTTTTGTCAAATGTCTCATAGAACGATCCCTCAAAGTGGGTGTTGAGGTTGTCACACACAATCCTCAATTTTTCAGCATACGGATAGAACATAAGAAGCTCTTTCATGTATAGAGCAAAATCCTGTTTTGTCCTCTGCCACGTTACCTTTGGAAATCTTCTTCCGCCTTTTGGCTCCACAGCCATAAAAATATTTGCCTTGCCTTTGCGCTCGTATTCATAATCATACCTTTCCAGCTTTCCCGGCTTCATAGGTATCGGCTTTCTGCTGTCCGAAATGAGCTGTTTTGGCTTTTCATCCACCCCAATGACTGGCTGTTCTGGATTATACGGCTCTGCGTATAAGTCCAGAATATCGTACATACGTGTTATGTATTCTGGAGTAAGCTTGCCAATGCACCACATCTTTTTCAGCCAAGGCTTAGTTTTTGTTTTTTTAAAATAAGCCGGATGCTCTCTCTGTTTATCGTGCCAAAACCTTTCTTTTTCTTAAGCTCTTTTGCAAGCAGCCTTACGGTCCATCTTTTCATCCCAGATGGGGCTTTTGTGCATGCCTGCGCTATTATCTCAGTTTCATGTATTGGTGTGTATTTTACGGGCTGGCCGCTTCTTGGCTTTTCTTCCAGCGCAGAATTCATGCCCTCCTTTAAGAACCTCTTCTTTATTCTCCAAATTCTCTGCCTATGGACCCTTAGCATTTTTGAGATGGTGTTGATTTCCCATCCTTCATCCAGTAAGAGCAAAACATTTGCTCTTGCAATTGCCCTTGCTTTCTTTGTTCCTTTCTTGACAAACTCCTGTAAGAACTTACATTCTTTTGTTTTTAGCTTTATCTGGGGGGTTTTCATTTTATCAATTATTAAGAAGGAGCTAATATATAAAAGTAACTAATTTAATTTGTCAGACTACTAG